>CAZEOC010000324.1:0-5126 GCA_964513525.1 uncultured Saprospiraceae bacterium
ATCCATTATCCATTATCCATTATCCATTATCCATTATCCATTATCCATTATCCATACGTTCGTTTAGTCAAATGACACGTTTACTCAATCTCCTATCAAATTAAACAGTTGGAATAGTGTCTTGGTATAGTTTTTTCAATCTAATAAGTAATTAAACTAATTAATTATATTAAAAATATAGATTTATAAAAATTTGATTATTAGTTTTTTAAGGGTAAAAAGATTATTAAACTCAGTAAAAAATAAGATTATGAACACCAACATTCTTTTTAAATCGATTATGTTTTTGGGCGTATTTACAATGTCAGTAACAACAGCATTCGCTCAAGATTGCGGAACTTTTGAAGCATTCCCTGGAGGAGCAGAAGAAGGAAAGAAAACACATGTATTGTATCGGGATTTAGTTGAAAATGAAAAATTTGATGAAGCATTTCCAATGTGGGAAAAATTAATGCAGTATTCATCTGCTGGACATGTTTATCACTTTATTGACGGAGTAACGATGTATAAAGCTTTCGCTGAAAGAGATACAGATAATGAAGAACTGGCGAATGAACACAAACAAAAAATGGTTGACTTATTTGAGCAACGTATGGTTTGTTTAAGCCCAGAAAGAAATGATTCGGGAGCTGTTTTGGAAAATATGGCTTATTCAATGTCAGAAGTTGGATACGAAGATATTGATAAAACATTGGCAACTTACGAAGCAGCGATTAAAGCAAATGGAAATAAAACGAGTGCTTATATTTTAGCTTATTATGCTGATCATGCGATATTTATGTATGGAAATGATGTATTAGATAAAGAAAAGGCACGAGATGTTTATATGACATTGGAAGCTATCAAAGATGCAAATCCAGAAGATACAGATTACGCTGAAAACTGGGAATATGTAGTAGAATATTATGAGCCATATTTAGATTATATTTTCGATTGTGAATTTTTCAAAGCTAAATTAAAGCCTGAATATGATGCAAATCCAGATGATGTAACAGTTTATCGTACGATATTGAAACAATTATTACAAAAAGGTTGTACTGCCGAGGATGCTTTTATTGCTGAAATGATGGCTAAGGATAAAGCAGCAGCAGCGATAGAAAGAGCAGCGAAAATGGAAGAGTGGAAAACGACTAATCCTGATAAAGTAGGTGCTCAGATGATGTCTGAAGGCAAAACGGATGAAGCGATTCCGTATTTTCAGAAAGCATTAGGAATGGATTTAGATGCAGAGCGTTTAGCAAAAGTAAACTATAATTTAGGTAGAATTTATCACTCTAAAGGACAGTATGCTAAAGCAAGAGGATATTATAACAAAGCGGCTAATTTGAAGAGCGGTTGGGGAGAACCTTATATCGAGATTGGTAAAATGTATGCAGCAAGTGTTCGTTCTTGTGGAAATAATGACGGATTCACAATGGGAATGGTTGTCAATGCAGCGATAGATATGTGGGGAAAAGCAAAATCTGTTGACGGAAGTGTTGCAGGTGAAGCAAATTCTTTAATTGCAAAATACGCTGGTTCTGTTCCGACAAAAGAAGATGGTTTTACAAGAGGAATCAAAGAAGGTGGTTCGGCATCAGTTGGATGTTGGATTGGAGGAAATGCAACAGTTCGTTTGAGAAAACAGTATTAATAAAGAATAATTGAACATGAATGATGAATAATTATAATAACCTTCAAGTGGAAATCACTTGGAGGTTTTTTATTGAAAGAATGAATTTTTCATTTAGTGAAACGCTTCGTTTACTAAATCTAAGGTTTCGTTTAATTTCTCAGGGATAATTTACATGATTTTATTCGTTTAATAATTAGAAGAATCAATTTAAGTGATATTTTTGCTTTTGCAGTTATTGGCGAAAGCCAGTTTATATTTTTTATTAAAAATAGGTAGATACAATTGTGAATTTTATAAATAGGAAGATTATGAAAATGGATAGATTCGTTAAAGCAATTTCAGTTTTTGGTATCTTTATCTTACTGACAATAACAACGTTTGCTCAAGATTGCCCAACTTTTGAGACATTTCCTGGTGGAAAAGAGGAAGGTTTGAAAACACACGTTTTATATCGCG
The DNA here is from genome assembly GCA_964513525.1 of uncultured Saprospiraceae bacterium. Classification (GTDB taxonomy): domain Bacteria; phylum Bacteroidota; class Bacteroidia; order Chitinophagales; family Saprospiraceae; genus CAWVWD01. The sequence continues at coordinate 2,072 of CAZEOC010000324.1, forward strand.
ATTTAGTGGAGAATGAAAAGTATAAAGAGGCATTTCCGATGTGGGAAAAGTTGATGAAGCATTCGGCTGCAGGTCATGTTTATCACTTCATTGATGGCGTAACTTTATATGATAATTTATTAGAATTGGAAACTGAAGATTCTGCGAAAGTAGTAGAATATAAACAAAATATAGTTGATTTATATGAACAGCGTTTAGCTTGTATGAGCCCTGAACGAGGTGATTCTAATATTGTTATGGAATCTTTTGCTTATCAATTGGCTGCAATGGGATATGAAGATACGGATAAAACATTGGCGATTTTTGAGAAAGCAATTGAAATGAATGGTAATAAAACAAGTGCTTATATTTTAGCTTATTATGCAGATTTTGTTTCATTTATGTTTGGTAATGATGCTTTGGCGAAAGATAAAACTCGAAATGTTTATTTTCAATTAGAAAAAATTAAAGATGCAAATATTGAAAATACAGATTATTCGGACAATTGGGAATATGTTGTAGAATACTTCAAACCTTATGAAGATTATTTATTTGATTGCGCTTACTTTATGGAAAAGTTGAAACCTGTTTATGAAGAAAACCCTGATAAACCAGAAGTTTTCCGAGAAGTTTTGAAAACTTTATTGGTAAAAGGATGTGATAAAAATGATGAGTTTGTAAGAGAATTAATTGTAAAAGATAGTTTATATATCATTGTTGAGCAAATTGAAGTCGATAAAGTAGACAGAGAAAAGAATCCTGATAATTATGGAAAACGACTAATACAGCAAGATAGAGAAGATGAAGCAATCATTCAGTTTGAAAAAGCTTTAGCAATGGATATTTCTATGCAGCGAAAAGCAAGTTCAAATTATTATTTAGCAAGAATTTATCATAGAAAAGGTGGCGGAACTAATTTTGCATTAGCAAGAAAATATTACGAAGCGGCAGCAGCCCTAAAACCAGATTGGGGAGAACCTTATTATCAAATTGGATTAATGTATGCATCAAGTGGTTCATTATGTGGAAAAGGAACGGGTTGGAATAGTCAACGAGTTATTTGGCCAGCAACTGATGTGTGGAACAAAGCGATAGCAACTGGTGATGCGGAAGCTGGAGCTAAGGCAAGACAGAAAATAAACTATTATAAACAGTTTTTGCCATTCAAAGAGGAAGCTTTTCAAAGAAGTATAAAAGAAGGTGATTCATATACTGTTCCTTGTTGGATTCAGCGGACAAGTACAGTGAGATTAAGAAGTCAATATTAGTGATTTTTAAAATCTTGACTTGAGAAACCCATGATTATCAAATCATGGGTTTCTTTAGTATTAGAATTATTTATTAATGAGTTGTTTAAGTACCTGGACATAATTAAACAGGTATAAATAACAAGTTAGAATACTTGGATAATTGTGTTCAGGTACTTAATATTTTTAATGGTGAAAAGTAGGAAAATATGAAAGCACGATTAGTGATATTGTCTGATTTGTGGGGAATTTCTGAGACAAACTGGGAAAGTTGGTATATTGATAAATTATCATCAAAATTCGATATTGTATATTATGATAGTTGCATATTGGGAAATATTAGTAAGATAAATTATAATCAGAAAGATTTACACCAACAATTCATCAATGGTGGAATTGATAATGCTGTAAACAAATTACTTCAGTTAGAAACTGAACAGATTAACGTACTCACTTTTAGTATTGGTGGTACAATAGCTTGGAAAGCTGGATTGAAAGGATTAAAAATAGAAAACCTTATAAGTCTTTCTGCTACAAGGTTACGCTATGAAAATCAGAAACCAAATTGTAATATTCAATTGATTTATGGAGATGAAGATATTTATATGCCTTCGATGAATTGGTTTAATCAAATGAATATCATTCCCAGAATAATTAAACATCAAAGTCATGATTTCTATAGAAATATTTTAGATGAAGAACTGATTCATAAAGAAATAAGTTTTTTTTAGTCGCCTATTTTACATTCGGTATGTTTTATGTAATTGTATATTATATAATAAATTAATAATATGAATACAATTAGATTTATGAGTCACCAAAAAATTCTACTATATAGCTTTATTTTAATAATATTTCAATCTTGTGTTCAAGAAGAGCCAATTATTTCAGAAGATGAATTTTTAGATGTTAAGTTAGAAGTCAATATGTTGCGGTCGGCAGATGTAACTTCCTTAGATTTCTTCAAAATGCCAGACAGTGATGACTATTCGAATATTCCACAAGATGATAGAAATCCAATTAATTACCATAAAGTAAAACTTGGGCAAGTATTATATCATGAAACAGGTATTGCAACGAATCCGACTAAAGCAATGAGCGTTGGTACTTATTCTTGTGCGAGTTGTCATTTTGCGGCAGCAGGTTTTCAAGCAAATGTTAGACAAGGAATAGGAGAAGGCGGTCAAGGTTTTGGAATTCAAGGAGAAGGTAGAATTATTAATCCGAATTATTCACCAGATGAAATTGATGTACAACCAATTCGTACACCTACTGCGATGAATGGTGCTTTTCAGGAATTAATGCTTTGGAATGGTCAGTTTGGAGGTGTTGGTTTGAACAATGGAACGGAAGGACAATGGACAGCAGGAACGCCAAAAGAGACGAATAATTTAGGATACGAAGGATTGGAAACGCAAGCAATTGCAGGCTTGGCGGTACATAGAATGGAAATAGATACTTCATTGATTAGTAATGCAGATTATAAAGCATTATTTGATAATGCATTTCCAAATTTCACTCAAAATAATCGCTATAATGCAGTAACTGCAGGTTTAGCAATCGCAGCTTTTGAAAGAACAATTCTTTCTAATGAAGCGCCTTTTCAACGTTGGGTAAAAGGAGATAAAGAAGCTATGACACAAAACCAAAAAGAAGGTGCAATTATCTTTTTTAGTAAAGGTGGTTGTGGTGATTGTCATACTGGTCCAGCATTGAATAGTATGGAATTCCATGCTTACGGAATGGATGATTTAGGAGGAACAGGTACTTTTAATGTCGATCCTTATGCTCCAGATCATAAAGGAAGAGGTGGATTTACATTAAATCCA
>CAZEOC010000325.1:0-934 GCA_964513525.1 uncultured Saprospiraceae bacterium
GCTCACTAAACGTACAAATTATTTTTTCCTCAGAACCGTAAATTACTGATATTCAGCTCGAAATAAATTTTTAGACAAGCTCTAATTAAACATTGAATCAATCAAATATAAAATGAAAGATATAATTAATGTTACGGTAATTGACCGTGAAGGTGTAACGCATGAATTGGAAGCGCCAACTGATATGAATATGAACATGATGGAAGTTTGTAAAGCTTACGAACTACCAGTAGAAGGTACTTGTGGCGGAATGGCTTTGTGTGCAAGTTGCCATTGTTATGTACTTTCTGAGCATGAATTAACGGAAGCATCTGACGACGAAGAAGATATGTTAGATCAAGCTTTTTTCGTAGAAGATAACAGTCGTTTAGGTTGTCAAATCAAGATTTCGGAAGCGATTGATGGCTTGAAAGTAAAATTAGCCCCTGTAGATTAATAAAGTAAAGAACATTACTTTTGCTATCTTATAAAATATAAATTTATAGAAAAGGAATCCTGAATTATTTTGGATTCCTTTTTTTATTGATAAAAATCCAGTTTTTCTTATTGGTTATTTTACTTTTGTAATGAATAATTCTAACTAAATAACATTTTCAGTTTAATGAAATCAGAATTTATAATATGAGTTTTTATAATAATAAAATAGTTTGGATAACTGGTGGTTCATCAGGAATTGGAGAAGCATTAACAAAACAATTGAATGCTGAAGGAGCAACCGTTATTATTTCTGCAAGAAGAATTACTGAATTAAAACGAGTTAAAAATTCTTGTAAATTCCCCGAAAAAATTGACTGTATTTCTTTAGATGTTACCGATACGAATGCTATAAATGAGATTGCTAAGAAATTATTAAATAAGTATAATAAAATTGATTATTCTATTCTGAATGCTGGAGTAAGTCAACGTTCTTTAACAAAAGATACCTTACTATCTG
>CAZEOC010000325.1:944-5084 GCA_964513525.1 uncultured Saprospiraceae bacterium
GAGTTCTAATTTCAAATACATTTTATTCTAAGCTATTATGAATATCAATTTTTTTGGCGTTATCTCTGTTGCAAAAGCATTATTGCCCAATATGATTCAGCATCAGTTGGGACATTTTGTGGTTATCAGTAGTTTATCTGGTAAATTTGGAGTGCCTTTACGTTCTGCTTATTCTGCTTCAAAACACGCTTTACATGGATTTTTTGATGCTTTACGTGCCGAAGTCTATGAGCATAATATTAAAGTTACGCTGATTTGTCCAGGTTATATTCGGACTAATATTTCACTTAATGCATTAGCTGCAACTGGCGAAAAGCACGGAAAAATGGATAATACTCAAGATAATGGATTGACTCCAGAAGCGGCTGCAAAGAAAATTTTGAAAGCTACTCGAAAAGGAAAAAGAGAACTTGTTTTTGGAGGAAAAGAGGTTTTAGGCGTTTATCTAAAAAGATTTTTACCAAGTGTATTGGCAAAGGTTTTAAGAGATGTGAGAACGAAATAGAGTTTAAAGTTGAATTGCTTCTTTGTTAAATTATTAATCTTATTTTCTTATTTCATAAAATCTCAACTGTTTCACAAACAATTTAACTCTACAGCAATTTAACACCAAAACAATATAATAAATGAAATATTCAAAATTAGGAACGACAGATATAGAAGTAAGTAAAATCTGTTTGGGAACAATGACTTTTGGGCAACAAAATACAGAAGCAGAAGGTCATGAACAAATGAATTATGCTTTTGAGAATGGTGTTAATTTTTTCGATACCGCAGAAATGTATGCAATTCCTGGAAGAAAAGAAACTCAAGGAAAAACAGAAGAAATTATTGGAACTTGGCTGAAAGAAAGGACAAATAGAGATAAGATTATTCTTGCAACCAAAGTTACTGGACCTTCTGGAATGACTTGGATTCGCAATCCTTTAGATTTTAAAAAAGAGTCTATTCATGCAGCAATTAATGGGAGTTTGAAACGCTTGCAAACGGATTATGTAGATTTATATCAATTGCATTGGCCAGAAAGACCTGTGAATTGTTTTGGCGTTCGAAATATTCCAGACAATAGTGCTTGGCAAGAAAATTTTCATGAAGTATTAGAAACTTTGGGAGAATTGGTAAAAAGTGGCAAAGTACGTCATGTTGGACTTTCTAATGAAACTCCATGGGGAACAATGCGTTATTTACAATTAGCAAAAACATATAGTTTACCAAGAATGATGAGTGTACAAAACTCTTATAATATACTTCACCGGTCTTACGAAGTTGGTATGTCAGAAGTTTCTATTCGTGAGAATATTGGACTTTTAGCTTATTCTCCCTTAGGTTTTGGGGTTTTAACAGGAAAATATCACCAAGAAAATATTCCAGCAGATGCAAGGATTGAATTGTTTCCAAATTATAATCGCTACAAAAACCCAAGAGCAATGGAAGCAACAGCGAAATATATGGACATCGCCAAAAAGCATAATTTATCTGTTACAGAATTAGCTTTGGCTTTTGTTAATACTCGACCGTTTTTAACTTCAAACATAATTGGTGCGACTAAAATGTCTCAGTTAAAAGAAAATATTAATTCAATTAATATAGAATTATCTAAAGAGATAATTAAAGAAATTGAAGCTGTGCATAGTTTGATTCCAAATCCTGCACCTTAGCGAAGTTTAAAGAATAAGTTCGACATTTAAACTTGCTCTTTTCAGGATATTCTTCGTTAAAAATACTCGCCATAACTATGGCTATTCCTGCGTTTTTTTCTTCGACTATACTAAAAAAACGGCGTTTAAGTCGAACTTGTTTTTGCACTTCACTTAGAATTTTTCTAAATTTCTATCTAATTAAAACTAAATAAAATCATGTTAAAATCTTCTCCTTTAAAAGAATTTTCCTATTTCTTGGAAGTTGGTAATGAAACCTTGCATTTAAAGCGTTTTCATATCAACCCAGAAGGAGAACCTGTATTTTTATTACACGGAAGTGTAGAAGATGGTCGGATATATTATTCTAAATCGGGTAAAGGTTTAGCGCCTTTTTTAGCACGTCAAGGTTATGATGTTTTCATTCCAGATATGAGTGGAAAAGGGAAAAGTACGCCTAAAATTTCTAAACATTCAACTCAAGGATTGACGGAAATTATTACAGAAGAAATACCTGCTTTTCTTAATAAAATCAAAGAGTTTAAAGGTAAAATGCCACAATATTGGATTGGTCATTCTTGGGGCGGAACATTACAATATGCTTACTTATTGCGTTTTCCAGAAAAAGTACAAGTAAAGTCTATGGTACATTTTGGCGTGAAGCGAAGAATCACAGCATTTACTTTGAATAAATTGTATATGATTAATTTGGGTTGGTACTTTTTAGGCAATATTTTAACCAAAATATATGGTTATACACCAATTACTAAATTAGGTTTTGGTAGTGAAAATGAAGCACGTAACTATTATTATCAAACGAATAAATGGTTTCGTAAAAAGAAATGGATAGATGCAGATGGATTCAATTATTCTGCTCAAATCAGTAAGACAAAACTACCTCCTTCCCTATTTATGACGGGCATTAAAGATGATGCTTTAGGTGCAAAAAAAGATGCCTTATTATTCATGAAGGAATTAAAATTGGAAAATAGTCAACAATTAGATTTATCCGTAAAATTGGGTAATCTTCAAGATTATGACCATAATAATATTTTAGTCAGTAAAAATGCGGAAAAAGACCATTTTCCTTTAGTTGTCAAATGGTTTCGAAATGGTAAATTGTGATTTGTTCGATTACAATTTCTAACTAAAATCGTATTTGAATTAAAATTAGTAACGCTAAAAATTTCATTATTTACCAATTAGTAAATACTAAATATGAATAAGCAGTAACTAATCAATAAAAAAAATACAAGTTTCATAAAAAAGTCTTACTTTTGCAGCCGTAAATCTCACAGCTTGTTTGACAAGGTAAGTGAGGATTATTTAAAAATCTTAAATTTTACATTATGCCTGTAAAAATGCGTTTACAACGTAAAGGACGTAGAAAAGCTCCTTTTTATCACATCGTGATAGCTGATGCGAGAGCACCTCGTGATGGAAAGTACATTAAAAACATCGGTTCATATAACCCGATGACTGTTCCTGCTACAATTGAGTTAGACAGAGAAGAGGCATTCAAATGGTTAATGGAAGGTGCGCAACCAACTGAAACGATGCGTGCTATCTTACGTTTCAAAGGTGTGCTTTACCGCAAACACTTGATGCGTGGAGTTAAAAAAGGTGCAATGACCTTGGAAGAGGCAGAAGCAAAGTACCAAGAATATATCGATGCAAAAGATGCAAAGGTAGAAGTTCGTCGTCAAGCTGCTTTAGAAGAAAAGCGTGCTCACTGGGCGAGAATTAATGGTACTGCTCCTAAGAAAGAAGAACCAGTTGTTGAAGAAGCTCCTGTAGAGGAAGCAGCTCCAGCAGCGGAAGAAGAGGCAGCAGCAGAATCTACGGATGAAGCTCCAGCTGAATAAATTGTTTTTTCTTTTTATTCAAAAAACCCACCTTGCAATTTTGTAAGCGTGGGTTTTTTTATTGATTAGTCGAGTTTTGAGTTATAATTCGTGAATCATAATAACAAAAAATGGAATATACAAAAGTTGGTTTTATTGGAAAATCGCATGGTTTAAAGGGAGAATTAAAATTCAAAATAGAAGCAGAATTCTTAGAAGATTTTAGCGAAATTGATGTTATTTTCGTTGAAATTAGAGGAAAGAAAACACCTTATTTTATTGAATCTATCCGAGCACCTAATAATCCTATTATTAAATTTGAAGATATTGAGAGTAAAGAAGCTGCAATGATTTTACAGCATAAAGCAATCTTCATGAAAGCTTCTGATATTCGAGAAAAAACTGTAGCAAGTGATTTGTTTTATAGTAAATATATTGATTACTTAATCAAAGATAAAACCTTAGGAAACTTAGGAAAAATTGAAACAATTGAAGATTTTCCGCAGCAAGAAATGGCAATCATCACTTTTGAGGGAAATGATGTTTTAATTCCAATGAACGATTTATTTATTGTCAATATTGATGATAAAAGCAAAGTAATAGAAATGGATTTACCCGAAGGTTTGGTTTCTTTGAGTTAATACTTAAGTACCTGGACA
>CAZEOC010000326.1:0-5070 GCA_964513525.1 uncultured Saprospiraceae bacterium
TAATCGTTTGTTTTTATGGCTTTTTATTGGGGCCACACCTTTAGGTTTTTTAGCGCTCGAAGCAGGCTGGTTTGTGACTGAAGTAGGAAGACAGCCATGGATAATTTATAAAGTAATGCGTACAAAGGATGCATTAACGCCAATGCCCGGAATCCAATATTCATTATTGAATAAAATATTTATCTCATTTTTTAGTGTATTTTTTTTATTTATTAAATCGTTGTAAATCAATATTTTATAATGTGAATCTTCATTTAAATGTTTAGAGTTTAGTGAAGTCACTAAAGCTTCTTTATAGATGATTTTTTTAAGTTTACGGATTGATTTGAAATGAATATAATCAGAAGAGAAAGTCTTTAAATGATTGATTAAATTAGACTTTATTAAATCAAATTCTTGGTCTATTTCTCTTAACGCTTGAAGTTGCTGTACTAAGTTATCAGATAATTCTAAGGATTTCAAAACATCAAAAGACATTCCGCCTAAACGAACTAATACATGAGGTAACAATTTTATATTTGATGTTATCATATTAGAAAAGCTAAAATAGTTTTGATTTTTGCAATATACTTTGTTTTTTTAAGAATCAAATTATTCAGATATAAGAAGACATTAATTATGAAAACTAAAAGTATTATTCGACCACTTTCAGAAGCAGAACATGCTGAATTTTTAAGATTAGGATTCAAATCCTTTCCAAGGAAAGGAGGATTTGATGATAGTTTGATAGAAAAAACCTTGACCAAATTTGAAGAAAAACTTTCCAAAGGAATTCAAGTAACACCACAAGGGTTATTCAGAAATGGGGAATTATTAGGTGGAATGTACTTTCGAGATTTTAAGTTGAATTTCCATGATGAAATTATATTATTGGGCGGATTAGGTTTTGTTGCGACTGATTTATTACACAAAAAAGAAGGCGTAGCAAGAGAAATGGTTACTTATTTTTTAGAACATTATGACGCTAAAGGCGCAGGAATTGTTTCCTTATATGCTTTCCGTTTAGATTTTTATCGTAAAATGGGATTTGGTTTTGGAACGAAAACAAGTCAATATAGAATTCGCCCGAGTGAATTGCCAAGACGAAATAAAAGCGATTTGGCATTTTTGGAAGCGGATGATTTGTCATTAATGACAGAATGTTATAATAGATATGCTAAACGAAATCATGGAATGTTGATTCATGCTGAAGGTTGGTGGCTTGATTTGATAAGTAAGGAAAAATATACAGTTGGATATTTTCAAAATGGTCAACTTAAAGGTTATTGTAATTTTCATTATGTAGAAGGGGAAAATCGACCTTATGGATACAATATTAAAATCAATCATTTTATTTATGAAAATAAAGAAGCATTTTCTCATTTGATTGGATTTTTGGCGTCGCAAATTGACCAAGCTGAATATATTATATTTGATACACAAGATGATGATTTTCATTATATGTTGAATAATCCAACAAATGGACGTGCTTGGGAAGTTGGTTTACATCATCAATCAAATATACAAGAAGTAGGAATTTGTTATCGAGTAATCAATATAGCTCGAACGTTTGGTTTCCAAAAAGAAAGGAATTTTGGTAATGCTAATTTGGTATTAAAACTTAATATTGAAGATAGTTTCTATCCTCAAAATCAAGGAAGTACAATCATTCAATTTGAAGATGGAACACCAACTGTTTTAGATATGTTTTCTGAGTTTGATGTAGAAGTCTCTATGAATATTTCTGAATTTTCAGCTTTAATTATGGGTTCTATTGGATTCAAAAAATTATATGATTTCGGGTTTGTTGATATTTCTGATAAGATATTTATCATGCGTTTGGATAAGTTATTTCACTGTGCAAAACCAATTTGTATTACTAAGTTCTAATTATTTTAAAATCGTCTCAATTTTATTTTTTAAACTTGGTAATACATCTGTTTTGAACCAAGGATTTTTCTTCATCCAAATATTATTTCTTGGAGAAGGATGCGGTAATACAAAGAACTTTGGCAAGTATAACTCAAATGACTGAACAGTTTCTGTCAATGTTCTTTTTGCCTCTTTTTTTAGGTAATAATCTTGTGCATATTTACCAATTAATAAGATTAATTCAACATTAGACATTTCATCTAATACTGGTTTATGCCAAAGCGGAGCACATTCTTTTCGAGGAGGCAAATCACCAGTTTTCCCTTTTCCTGGATAACAAAATCCCATTGGAATTATTCCAAATTTAGAAGTATCATAAAAAATATCATCTTCGATATTCATCCAATTTCTCAAATTATTTCCGCTCTTATCGTTCCAAGGAATTCCAGTTCTATGTACAACTGAACCAGGTGCTTGACCAATAATGATTATTTTACTCGATTTATTCGCTGAAATAACTGGACGTGGTTCAATATAAGCCGAACATATTTTACAGTTTTTTACTTCTTGAAGTAAATGCTTCATTATATCATATTTGTATTCAATAATAATTTTCTAATTGACTTTTTTTAATTGTTTCAATAAAGCATTTCTGAATTGATGATAGTGCACTTCAATCGTATGTCGTTTTGATGGTATAAATTCTTTTTGAATAAAATCAGCGTCTTTTTCTGCTAATTCATCAAGGTTTTTAGGCGTTTTGAATTGACCATTAATATATTTAGCAGCTAATTTTGCTTGCAAATCTGATAAAGGCCAAATTGCGCCTTGAGGTTGAAATAAGCCAATAAATATTAGACTTTTATGTTTTGGATGGAACATTCTCAACCAAAGTGGTACACGATTACTTTCAGAATAATCCAAAAAAGTTTTATCAAAGAAAGGTGTAACGATTTTATATCCAGTTGCAGCAACGATTACATCATAAGTTTTTTGTTTACCGTTTTTGAAGTAAACCGTTTTATCTTCAATTTTTTCAATTCCTTTTTTAGGGTGAACTTTGCCATGACGAATTTTATATAATAATTCAGAGTTTACAGTCGGATGTGAAGCGATTACTGGAAAATTAGGTTTTGGTAAACCGTAATCTTCATAATTCCCAACTTGAAATTTCAAACTTAATTTTCGTAGTGGATTCGCAATGAATTTTGGAAGAAATAGCATAGAAGAATTGAAAGTATCAGTAGGTTTTCCTAAGAAAAATTTAGGAACAATATATTGAGGACTTCGCATACTAATAGAAACATGTTCGGCAACTCGACTAATTTCTACTGCACAATCACATCCTGAATTTCCTGCACCAACGACCAAAACCTTTTTTCCTTCAAATCCTCTATTATTTTTATAGTCATGAGCATGCAAATATTTGCCCTTAAAATCGGATTTGAATTCAGGATGATTTGGTTTATTATGATGTCCGTTTGCAATTAGAACGTAGTCATATTCAGTAACTTGGTCATTCACTTCTATTTGCCAACGGTCATTTTCTATCTTTTCAATTCGTTCAACTTTAGAATTAAACTTGATATAAGGATATAAATTAAAATGTTCACAATATGATTGGAAATAAGCTAAAACTTCTTGATGTGAAGGATAATCAGAATAGGATTCAGGCATTGGAAAATCAGTATATTCAGATAATTTTTTGGAACTGATAATGTGTGTAGTTTCACAAACACTGGAATGAGAAGACTCTGCAGAATATACCCAGTTTCCTCCAATTTGGTCGTTTTGTTCAAAACAAACTACATTGGTTAAACCCATTTCGATTAGGTTTTTCACTGCAGTTATTCCTGAACAACCTGCACCAATTACAGCGATTTTAGCTTGATTTCTTTCTTTAATATCCATACTTCATTAATTATTTATTCAATTAGAATTTCTAAAATTAATGAAAAGTTATTGTTTTAAGTATGTGAGTAAGAATGTTTTAATATTGAAGGTTAATATAAAACAGAAAAGTTAGTCATGTTCTCAAATTATTTGAGCTAATATCTAACTTTTCTGATTGGGCTTTATTTACGTTTTCTTTTTTTCATATTCTGCCCTTTATCACCACGAGTTTTTGGTTTTTTATACTTTTTAGCTAATTCACGGCGATATTTTCCTCTATCATTAACCTTTTTATTTTTAGCTTTTTTCTCATGGAAACTTGGACCAGCAGTAGATTCTTTGAAATTCCTATTTGGATTTTTTTGATTATGACTTGGTCGTTCTGACGGAAGTAAATCATAGGAAACTTCAACATTTTCAGGAAATTCAATTTCAGGAATTTCATAAGCCATTAAAAGTTCAATTTCTTCTTTAGCTTCAATTTCTTTTTCTGTATAAAATAAGATTGATTTACCCAATTTTTCTGCACGACCAGTTCTACCTATTCTATGCATGTAATTTTCAGGGAATTCTGGTACATTAATATTAATAACATGTGAAATGTCATCCATATCTAATCCTCTTGCAATTACATCTGTTGCAACTAAAATTCGACTTTGTCCATTATTGAATTTTTCAATAGAACGAATTCGATAGTTTTGAGATTTATTAGAATGAATAACAACCATTTCGTTGCCATATTTCACTTCTAAATACTCATATAATTTATCAGCATTCTTTTTACTTGACGTAAAAACTAAGACTTTTTTATACTCCGTTTTATCTTTTATTAAATCAGATAATAGATTTAATTTAGTAAAGAAGTTTTCAGCTTTATAACAAGATTGTTCGATATTATCTAAAGGCGTTCCGCTGACAGCAATTGAAATTTTTTCAGGATTAATGAAAAAATCAGAAATCAAAGTATCAATCTCTTCAGTCATGGTTGCAGAGAACATGATATTTTGTCGTTTCTCAGGTAATAATTCAAATATATTATTCAATTGAAAACGAAAACCTAAGTCTAACATGACATCGACTTCATCAACAACTAACTGTTTGGCTGATTTCAAGCGTAAAGCTCCATTTAGAACCAAATCATATAATCTACCAGGAGTAGCAACAATGATGTCAGCACCTTGCATAACCTCTTGAGCCTGAGTGTTTATATTCGTTCCACCATAAACACCTTTAACTCTTAAGGTAATATATTTAGAAAAAAGTTCTATTTGTTCCACAACTTGTAATACCAATTCTCGTGTAGGAACAAGTACCAAAACTCTTGGG
>CAZEOC010000327.1:0-5069 GCA_964513525.1 uncultured Saprospiraceae bacterium
TATTATATCGTGAATGATATTTACTTATTATAACCCTATAGTTCTTAATAATCCTATCTTCTATTCAAATTTCTGTATAAAACTAAACTTCTAACAAAGATTATCATTAATAAGTTAGTTGAATATTTAAAGATTTAATTTCTGAGTGATTTAATATGTTGTTGTAAATTATTAATAATATGAAATAATCACAGATTATTATTTTGAAATTTAAATAGGATAGGAGTGAGGTTATAGAAATCTTAAATTTCCATATACGAAAATAAGATAAGTTGATATTCTGTTCTGTTTATAAATCTTTATTTAAGAGAATTTGAGAAGTAAATGATTTATCTTACCTTTGATTTGAAACTATTTGTTTTAAAAGTAGAAGTTTATATGGAATTATTGAGACGAGTTATAATAATAGGACTTTGTTGGTGTATTAGTTTTTCTTTATTTGCAGAACCTAAAAATCTTATGGTTAAGGTTCAAAAAGGAGAAGGTGTTATGCGATTATTGAAAAAGTATGATTTATATAATTCAGATTGTAATCGTTCACATTTCTATCAGTTGAATGATTTAGAGCCAACCGAAGGACTTAAGTTAGGTGTTGAATATAAGTTACCAATATTTATTTATAAATATAATGGTCAAAGTATTCGAGCAACTTTAGGAATTAAAGAATACGATGAAGCACTCAAAATCCAACGTTTTAATGAAGCATTGACAAACTCAAAAATTAAAAAAGGAGATTATCGTAAAGATAAAATACTTTGGGTGCCTTACCATTTGATGGTTTGTCCTGATAAAAACGATGAAACTTCAGTAGTTTCTGGAAGTAGGATTTTTCCAATATTCGGGAAGAAACATGAAAAAGTTCCTCTTAAAAGTAATAAACTAAAAGGAAAAGTTTATTACATTGTTTCTGGTCATGGAGGTCCAGACCCTGGAGCATTAAACAGAACAAAAGGAAGGAAAATTTGTGAAGATGAATATTCTTATGATGTTGCTTTACGTTTAGCTCGAAGATTGTTGGAACATGGAGCGATTGCTTATATGATTATTCGAGACGAAAATGATGGTATCCGTTCAGGCGCTAACTTGAAAGCAGACAAAGATGAAGTTTGTTGGAAAAATCGAGCAATACCTGTTCGTCAAAAAAGTAGATTGTTTCAACGGTCAACTGTTGTCAATAAATTATATGATTATCACAAGCAAAAAGGGTATAAAGAACAATACTTGTTAATGTTGCATATTGATTCTCGTGGACATGATAAACGAATTGATATTTTCTTTTATCATCACAATACAAGTCCAGCAGGAAAAAGATTAGGTTTGCATTTGCAGAAAGTGATAAAAGGTAAATATGCTAAATATCAAAAAAATCGTGGTTATAAAGGAAAAGTTTCATCACGAGATTTACACATGTTAAGAGAAACTAAGCCAACAAGTGTTTTTATTGAGATGGGAAACATAAAAAGCGAAGCTGATTTACAACGATTCTTAAAAGAAAGTAATAGACAAGCTTTAGCGAATTGGCTCTTTGAAGGATTATCATCCTATAAGCCTGGTTGAGTTAATATAGGTTGAGGATTTTAAGTACTTTTTGAACATTTTAAACTAAATGATATTTTATAGTTAAATTATTTAATATTGCTATTTTAGTTTTAAAATATAATTCACATAAAAAATTATATTTTGTGAATCATTTATAAGAAATTTGCGTAACTTTATATAAATATTAAGTTTGTGACTTAGTATTACTAAAAAATTAGATATAACTAATATTCGGTATGAATTTCGTTATATAAATATTACAATACCAATAAGAATAAGGAAATGCGTTTTGAGTGAACGCTGTATTAGAAAATAGGAAGAATAGGTTAAGCTGTTTCATAACAATGGAACGGCTTTTTTTTATTATGAAATTCCTTCAAAACCTAAAATATGCAATCATCTAAATTATTAATAGTTACTATAATTTTATTTATTTGTTTTACGAGTTGCTCTACTGGTAAATTATTCTTAGATAAAACTACGGCTTTCTCTGTGAAACAACAGCCGATTGAACATATAATTTCTATCAATCCTAATTTTGGGTTACCTGCAACTTTGGACGCAAAACTGGCAAAAGAAAAACCTAAATTGAGGGAAAAAGATGCTTTTTGGTTTTACAATACTTTAAAGTTTAATGCTAAAAAGCAAGGGATTTATTTACAAATTGAAGGTTCTAAAGAAGGAATTACAGTTAATGATGCGAATTATTTCAATTATTTAGCACCATTGAAAAGAGAAGTTTTGGAAGTAATGCAATTGAAAGATTTTACGGATTTAAATAAAAACTTCAAAAGCTCAAAACCAATCAAAGAATATCCGATTGGTATTGATATATCTACTAAACACAGTCATTTATCAGAGAAATACGGAACTGCTTATTTTGCTTTACAAGGAGTTTCTTTTATTCCAAAATCAGAAAATACAACTGAAAATTTATTATTAGCCACTAATATTCCATCTAAACAATTGGCTTTCATTACTAATAATGCAGAAGCTGTTTATTATACTATAATCGTTAATGTTACCAGTGCAGAAATTGTGTATCGAGAATTTAGAAAGATTAAAATAAATACTTCACAAAAACAATTTAATGCAATCATTGCAGATAGTTTTGAATTGATTAATAAGTAAATTGTTAAATTAAGATTCTTTAAAGAAGTAATATCTTAATCTGAAATGAATAAACAAATCATTAAACTGGCAATACCTAATATTGTCAGTAACCTATCTGTTCCTTTATTGAGTTCAGTAGATACTGCACTAATGGGGCGACAAGATTCCGAAATTTATATTGGTGCAATTGCGCTTGGAGCTTTAATTTTCAATTTTGTTTACTGGAGTTTTGGTTTCTTGAGAATGGGAACTACTGGCTTGACCGCTCAAGCTTATGGAGAGAAAAATGAAGCAAAATTAATGCAAATTTTAGGTCGAGCAATTCTATTTGGATTAGGAGCTGCTTTAATATTAATTTTGACACATCATTGGCTATTAGAAATTGCGTTTTCAATTTTAGATGGAAGTGAAGCCGTAGAAGAATTGGCGAAAACTTATTTTTATATAAGAATTTGGGCAGCGCCAGCTACCTTATGTTTGTATGGTTTTACTGGTTGGTTTTTTGGTATGCAAAACGCTGTTGTACCAATGACTTTAACGATAGTTATAAATCTAATTAATATAATTGCTAATGTTGTATTAATACAATATTTCAACATGTCAGTTGAAGGAGTTGCCATTGGAACTGTGATTGCTCAATATATTGGTTTATTTGTAGCTATTGGAATTTTCTATAAGCGACATGGTGAATTAATAAAGCATTTGCACCGAAAAGCTATTTTTGAAATCGAAGAATTTAAAAAATTCTTATCGCTTAATGGTGATATATTTCTTAGAACATTTATGTTGGTTTTCCCTTTTTCCTTTTTTGAAAATCAGTCTGCTGCTCAAGGAGACTTAACTTTAGCTGTAAATAGTATTTTTTTGCAATTCGTAGCATGGATTTCTTATGGGATTGATGGATTTGCTTTTGCATCAGAGAGTTTGGTTGGGAAATATTCTGGAGCAAAAAAGTATGAAAAATTAAAAAAAGCGATTAGGCTTACTTTTTATTGGGGATTTGGCTTAGCAATTCTTTATAGCTTAACATTCTATTATTTTGATACTGAATTATTAAGAATATTTACGAATCAAAACAATGTAATTACAGCAGCAAAAGATTATTCAATTTGGATAGTTTTCTTTCCGATTCTGTCAACCGCAGGATATATTTGGGATGGAATTTTTATAGGAATGACAGCTTCGAAAGCAATGAGAAATACAATGTTGATAGCATTTTTATTTTATATCACATTATTTTATGTAGTTGATTATCAATTAGTTGAAATGACAAATTATTGGCTTTGGTTAACTTTTAGTTTGTTTATCGGAATTCGAGGTATTGTTCAAACCATTTATTATAAAATGTACTTAAAGTAATTTAGTCATTCCTAATTGCAGATTATTAAAATACAATTAGGAATGACTGTAATGATATTATGATAATATTCCTTTTAGTTTGTTTATCGCATAATCAACCTCTTCTTTTGTGTTAAAAGTTGAAAAGGAAAATCGAACAGCAACTTTTTCTTCATCGAAATTGATAGCATCTAATACATGTGAACGAGATTCTACACCTGAACTACAAGCACTTCCGCCAGATGCTGCAATTCCTGCAATATCTAAACTAAACATTAATACTTCATTTTTAGGAGAAGGAGGAATTGCTACACTCAATACTTTAGGTAGATAACTTCCTTCGTAATTACCATTAAAATCAATATTTGGAATGTTTTTTTGTAATTCCTCAATCATATAAGTACGAATACCATTGATATGATTTTGGTTAGATTCCATATTTTGACAAGCCATTTCCATTGCTTTTGCCATTCCTAAAATCCCATAAACATTTTCAGTTCCTGCTCGCATATTTCGTTCTTGCGCACCACCATCTATAAATGGTTTTATCGTATTGTCGGCATTGATATAAATAAACCCTACACCTTTCGGTCCATAGAATTTATGTGCAGAACCACTAATGAAATCTACTTTTGTAGCTTGAACGTCAATTGGAAATTGCCCAATTGTCTGAACTGTATCGGAATGATAAAGTGCATTATATTTTCCACATAAATTTGCTATCGGTTCCATATTACAAACCGTACCAATTTCATTATTTGCATGCATCAAAGAAACTAAAGTTTTTGCCTTATTATTTGCTAATAAGCTTTCTAAATGCTCTAAATCAAAACAACCCTTTTGATTAATTTTTACGTAATCAATTTTAATATTTTGTTCTCTTTCTAAAGCTTCAACTGTATGTAAAATACAGTGATGTTCTATTGGAGAAGTGATGATTCGAGTAACTCCTAAATCTTGAACAGAACGTTTTAAAGCCATATTGTTAGCTTCAGTTCCGCCTGAAGTAAAGAATATTTCACCAAGAGAAGCATTTAAGTTATTGGCAATTGTTTTTCGTGCTTGTTCAATAGCTGCAC
>CAZEOC010000328.1:0-5017 GCA_964513525.1 uncultured Saprospiraceae bacterium
AATGTCGAACTTATTCTTTACGCTTCACTAAGTACAACTAATATTACAATCATATTTGTTTATCGTTTACAATTTATGATTTACTAAATCCTTTTTCCTAATTTTGACGACTTTTTCAGTTCAAAAAACGTTCTGTAAAATGAACAAATAATAAAAAAATGACAAATCGACTTTTATATTCTTTCATATTAATTACGTTAGGATTTTCTATCTTTTTCGCTGCTTGTAATAATGATAATCCAATTACAGACGCAGGAGCGAAATTAGAATTTTCTTTAGATACTTTAACTTTTGATACTGTTTTTACAGCGGTTGGCTCAACAACTCGTCGATTCAAAATATATAATCGTAATAGCCAACCAATCGTAATTTCTAATATTCAATTAGAAAACACATCAAATATGTTTCGGATTAATGTAGACGGAACAGCAGGAAATACACATTCAAATATTGAAATTCCTGCCAATGATAGTATTTATACTTTTGTTGAAGTAACGGTTGACCCAAATAACTTGAATAATGCTTATGTGATTAATGATGCGATTCTATTTGAAACGAATGGTAATAATCAACGTATTGTGTTAGAAGCTTGGGGACAAAACGCAATTTACTTGGGAAGTAAAGGTGCAATTGGTGTATTGAGAAATAATATGCAAGATATTATTTTAGATGACCCAAAGCCTTACGTAATCTATGGTGTTTTGATTGTTGATAGTGCGAATTTGGTTCTACCAGAAGGTTGTCAAGTATATATTCATGGTGGAATTGTGAATCAAGGTAATTCTTATACAGATGGAATTATTCTGTTTACAGAATCTGCAAAACTGATTTCTAATGGAACGTTGGATAATCCTGTCGTCATACGAGGCGATAGATTAGAATCGTTTTATGATGATGAACCTGGACAATGGGCAGGAATTCTAATTGGTCAAAATTCAACTGGAAATGTAGTTAATCATACGATTATTAGAAATTCTATCGTTGGAATTCGAGTTGATTCTGCCGCAGATTTGACGATTAAAAATTCTGCAATTCATAATACCAATAGTAGTAATATTTTAGGGATTCATTCCAAGATTTATGCTGAAAATTGTACTTTCTTTAGTAGTAATTCTGGTAATAATGTACAATTAGAATATGGTGGAGAATATGATTTTAATTATTGTACGATAGCGACTTTCTCCTCTGCGCCAAGTATTTCACATGGTTCGTCAGCATTAAGAATGACAAATGTTACTTGTTTTGATGAATTTTGTAATGAATTTGATGAATTTCCTTTAGATGCGAATTTTAGAAATTGTATAATATATGGTTCGAGAGTAGATGAAATTCAAATTTTTGATAGAACAGAAACAGCAGGTTTATTCAATTTTTCTTTAGAGAATTGTGTAATTAGACAAGATGAAGCGGAACCAGAAAATGATATTATTTTTAATAACTGTACAAATTGTGAAATCAATACAGACCCACTTTTTGTTGATATTGAAGAATATGATTATCAATTAGATACACTTTCGCCAGCAGAAGGAAAAGCGATTCCGATTCAAGATTTGAATAGTATGCCAATTACTTTGGATAAAATTGAAAATATGCGAGATGCAACAAATCCAGATATTGGAGCTTTTGAATATCAATATTAGACGAATACAAAAAATAACCAACTTGTATCAAGTTGAGATTTTAACGCCTCTTTTTTAAGAGAGGGATTTAGGCTGAGTTCAAAATATAAATACATGAAAAATATAATTGTAATATTACTTTTAGGAATAATTACTTTTTCTGCTTGTAAACCGACAGAAACTACAGGCGACGATACAAAACTTTCAAAGAAGTATGTTTTGAAAAAAATGGCAGAAAATGATATTGATTATGATTGGTTTTCTGGAAAAGTAAGAGTGAATTATAAGGGTAAAGACAATGCAGTTTCTGCTAATATGCAAATCAAAGTAGAAAAAGATAAAAAGATTTGGGTTTCGGCTCAGAAATTTGGTTTTGAAGGGATTCGAGTTTTGATTGAAGAAGATTCTATTCATATCTTAGATAGATTGAAAAGAACTTATACTGTTTCTGATTTTTCTTATATTCAAAAAGAGTTAAATTTACCTGCAAATATTCAAGCAGTTCAAGATTTTATTGTTGGTAATTCTTTGAAATTAACTAAAGACGCGACTTACAAAGTCAAGGAAGAAGCTTTACAAATTTTATTAATTGCAATTGATAATAATTTTAGAGCAACTTATTCTATAGATAATACTAATTTTAATCTACGTTCTTTGACGGTTGAAGACTTAAGTATGGATAGAAAAATTATTGCGAATCAGTTTGATTATGAGCCAATTGAAAATAAAGGCGACTTTGCTTTCTCAAGAGATTTTGAATTGAAAATCGGTACAGAATCAGAAGCAACTGTTCAAATGAGCTTTTCTAGAGTTGAGTTTGACGAAGAACAATCGATGGACTTTCGAGTGCCAAGTAGTTATAAAGTCAATCGGTAGTTTTCTTGCGAAATAGCCGACTAACAATTAACACGTTCACAAATACCAAAAATGCAGCAACCAAACTTCAAATATTTTTTTACTTTAATAATAATGACCTTCGTTATTAGTTTTGCTTTTGGTCAAAAAAGCGAACGACTAAAAGATGAACGGAATGAAATGAAGGCTGCGATTGAACAGACTAATTCTGCTATTAAAACAACAGAAAGTAAACGAAAGTCGGTTTATCAGCAATATTTGGATTTGAAAAAAAATGCTGGGTCTAAACAGCAAATGGTGAAAACTATTGAAAATGAAATAGATAATATCCATTTACGAGTGTCGAGACAAGAGGAAGTTGTCGCTGCATTAGGCGCAGATTTGAGTTTAATGAAGGAACATTATGCGGCATTATTACAAAAAGTATATCGTCAGAATTATAGACAACAACAATTAGTGTTTTTATTTTCGGCTATAAACTTCAATGAATTTATGGTTCGTTGGCGATTTCTAAAACAGTATCATCAACACAAGAAAAGACAAGTCAAATTAATTAAAGATACGCAAGTTGCTTTTGAAATTCAAAATGGTTTATTGGCAGAATTACAAGCTGAAAAACAATTGATTATTGATACAATTCGTCAAGAAGCTGCAAAGTTGGGAATTGCATTAAAAGAGAAAAAGTCAATAATGACAAAATTGACGAAAGCTGAAAAAGCATTAAAAATAAAACGTCAAAAGCAGGAGAAAGTAAGAGCAGCATTGAATAATGATATTCAAAATGCTATTGCTAAAGAAAATAAAGCGGCGAGAGCTCGGGCAAGAAAAAAAGGAAGTTTGAGAAAAGATAAATCCTCCAATTTATCTAAAGAAGAAGTGAAATTATCCAAAGCATTTCGTAGAAAGAAAGGACAATTGCCAATGCCCGCAAAAGGTAAGATAGTCGTGAAATTCGGACTGAGGGTACATAAAGAAGTCAATAATGTAAAGACAGAAAGTTCAGGTATTGAGATTCAAACAGCAACAAATGCGAGCGCTAAAGCTATATTTGAAGGAATTGTTGTGAAAAGTTATTTCAGACCTGGTTTACAACAAATTTTGATTATTAAACATGGTCAATACTATACGGTTTATTCTAATTTGAAATCAATAGTAGTTAAAAAAGGGGAAAAAGTAAAAGCTGGAGAAATCATTGGAAAGATTGGAACAAAAAATGGAAAATCACAGTTACTTTTTCAGATTTGGAATCAAGGGAATAAAGTGAATCCTGAGAATTGGTTAAAAAATTAGTAAAATTCCAGTAAGGAGAAAAATAATAGTCTATGGCAAAGTCATAGGAATCAAAACAAAAATATGGCAAACGATTGGAATGTAGGTGTTAATAAAAAAAGTGGATTAAGAAAAGAAATCGAAAACGCCATATTAGTTGGTGTAATTCGAGATAACGATACAGAAGAACAAGTCAAAGAATATTTAGATGAATTAGAGTTTTTGGCAGAAACTGCTGGGGCAAAAACAGTCTTAAAAGTAACGCAACGACTGAGCAAACCGCATCCTGCGACTTTTATTGGTTCAGGAAAACTGCAAGGAATACAAGATTATATTGAGGCAGAAGAGAATGATATTAGTTTGGTAATATTCGATGATGATTTATCTCCGAAACAAACGAATGTAATTGAAAAGGAATTAAAACGAAAAATCGTAGATAGAAGTAGTTTGATTCTGGATATTTTTGCTTCAAGAGCTCAAACGGCTCAAGCCAAAACGCAAGTTGATTTGGCACAAATGAAATATCTTTTACCTCGATTGCGTGGACTTTGGACGCACTTAGAACGCCAAAAAGGTGGAATCGGAATGAGAGGACCTGGAGAGCAAGAGATAGAAACGGATAGACGAATTGTTCGGGATAGAATCTCGAAATTGAAGGCACATTTGGTAAAGATTGATAAGCAAAATAGAACGCAACGCAAGAATCGTGGAGAACATATTCGAGTTGCTTTAGTTGGTTATACAAATGCTGGGAAATCAACTCTGATGAATGTCTTGAGTAAGTCTGATGTTTTTGCAGAGAATAAATTATTTGCGACTTTGGATACAACCGTTCGTAAAGTAGTTTTGGGAAGAATGCCGTTTTTATTGTCAGATACAGTTGGTTTTATTAGAAAGTTGCCGCATCATTTAGTGGAGAGTTTTAAGTCGACTTTGGATGAAGTTCGAGAAAGTGATTTTTTGATTCATTTGGTAGATTTATCACATACAGCGTATGAAGACCATATTGCAACGGTACATCAAACGATTAAAGAATTAGAGGCGGACAAGATTCCAACTATTTTGGTTTTTAATAAATTAGATGCTTATAAAGATAAATTCTTCGATGATTTATTAGATGAAGTAACTAAAGCAGAGATATTAGAAGGTATTCGAGAAAATATCAAGAATAAATAC
The DNA here is from genome assembly GCA_964513525.1 of uncultured Saprospiraceae bacterium. Taxonomy (GTDB): domain Bacteria; phylum Bacteroidota; class Bacteroidia; order Chitinophagales; family Saprospiraceae; genus CAWVWD01. Next base: position 4,920 of record CAZEOC010000328.1, read on the forward strand.
GATATGGAAGTTTTCTTTATTTCAGCTCAAGAAGGAGATAATATGAAGGAATTGAAAGCTGATTTAAAAGAAAAAATCAGTACTTTATATGAAGAACG
>CAZEOC010000329.1:0-2456 GCA_964513525.1 uncultured Saprospiraceae bacterium
TTGAAAATTATAATCAAAACAAATTATTAATCAATCAAGATTCGCCAAATAATTTCAGTTCAAAAATATTGCAATTACAAACTTTAGCAACCTTCAACTTCATGCAAGGCAAAACTAAAATTGCTTATCAGCATAATTTGGATTTTATCAATTTATTAGAAAATTCAGGTAATAGAATCTATTTATATAGTAATCAATACATAAGTGTTTTATCAAATATTTTGATAGATAATTTGGTGCTACAACAATATGAGGTTTTAGAAAAAGGAATCGAAAAATTAAGAAATATTGCTGCTCAAAAGGCTTTTCAAAAACAGATTCCAAACTTGAATAGTCGAGTTTTCAGGCAAACTTATTTATTAGAAATGAATTTTCTAATTGCTACAAAACAATTTGAAAGAGCTGTTTTATTAATTCCAAATATTGAAAATGGCATTCAAAAACATCAAAAAAATATTGGTTTACACCATGAAATTACTTTTCAATATTTAATGGCTTATGCTTCTTTTGGAAATCAAAAATTCAATGATGTTTTGACTTATTTGAATCAAATATTAAATCAAAAAGCAAAGGTTGTTACTGAAATTTTTGAGTTTGCCAATTTGCTAAATCTTATCACGCATTTCACACTTAAGAATTACGATTTATTAGAAACATTGATTCCTTCAACTCGACGAGTTTTAAGAAAAAAAAGGGATTTATATCAAACGGAAGAAGTGCTTTTTACATATTTAAAAAAGCATATTAATACCATTAATAAAAAAGATAAATTTAAGTTACAACAAGACTTTCAGCTTAAAATCAAACAATTAAAACAAGAAAAATCAGAACAGAGAGTTTTCAATTATTTTGATTTTGAATTACTAAAGTAAAGCGGGTTTCCTTACCTGCTCAACTCTATTCTTTCTTTTTCTTAATCAGTTTTTTCACTTTATCAAAGAACTTTCGAGATTTCTCTTTTCGCTCCTCTTGACGAATTTCCTTTTCCGTCATCTTCGCTTCTCGCTCCTTTCTTTTTTCTTGCTTTCGCTTAATCTCTTGTAATCGTTCTACCTCCTCCTCGTTCAATTCGATTGGATTCTTGTTTTCTAATTTCAACAAATCAATTAATTCCAACTCTTCTAAATATTCTAAATTTTCATCACCAAAATTAATATCCGTCAAAAAGTCCACATATAAGGGACAATCAATGGACAACGAATCTGGTAAAGGCGGGAAATAAGCTTGTTTAATCACATTATAATTATTATCCGCATTAACAGATTTCATAAATAATCCCCAAATCGGTAAAGCCATATTTGCACCTTGACCAAGTGCCGTAGAACGAAAACGAACACTTCTATCTCGTCCACCAACCCAAACTCCAGCTACCAAATTCGGTGTAATTCCCATAAACCAACCATCAGTTTGGTCTTGTGTCGTTCCTGTTTTTCCAGCAATTGAACCCGTTAAACCATATCTAAAACGAAGTCTACGAGCCGTTCCGCTATCTACAACAGATTCCATCATCTTGACCATGTAATCCGCATTTTGCTCAGAAATTACATTTTCCTTCATTGTTGATTTATCATATTGCTTCAATATTTTGCCTCGTTTATTTTCGATTTTCAATAAATAAGTCGGCTCAATTGGTCGTCCACGATTCGCAAAAGTCGCATAAACTTGTAACATTTCGTACAGTGAAATATCTGCTGTTCCGAGTGCAATCGAAGGTACATTCGGTAAATCCGAAGTGATTCCCATTTCTTTTGCCAACATTTGAACAGAAGAAACGCCATTTTCCATCATTAATTGAACCGCAACTGTATTTACAGAATTCGTTAATCCACCTTTTATAGAATAATAGCCGCCATATTTTCCATCAGAATTCCCAGGCGACCAATTTTGATATTCTTCATAAGTTATCTTTTCATTCGGTAAAAAATCGCATGGTGAATATCCATTTTCTAATGCTTGTGCATAAACAATTGGTTTAAATGTAGAACCAACTTGACGTTTCGAAAATACATGGTCATATTGAAAATACTGATGATTAATCCCACCAACATAAGCATTTACAAAACCATTTTTAGGATTCATTGCTAAGAAACCTGTATTCAAAAACTCATGATAATAAATGATAGAATCCCAAGGAGAAATCGTTTTCATTTCTAAACCATCGTAAGTAAATAAAGCAATTTCAGTCGGTTGTTTAAAGTGAGTTTCGATTTTTTCATCGCTCCAATCTTTATCTTTCAATACTCGATAACGATGTGTGTTTTTCATTGATTTACGGATAGAATTATCTTTATTACCCCAAGGAAAACGTCCTTTCCAATGATTGAAAAAAGTCTTTTGCAAATCCTTCATATGCGTTTTCACGGCATCTTCCGCATAAGTTTGCATTTTAGAATCTATCGTTGTGTAAATTTTCAATCCATCTGTATATAAGTTGTAAGCTTCGCCATCTTCATTTC
>CAZEOC010000329.1:2466-4983 GCA_964513525.1 uncultured Saprospiraceae bacterium
CTTAATAAGCTACAAGTTTTCTCCAATTCAACACGTAACATCTCTCTAAAATAAGGTGCTAAACCAGTGCTTTTTGAGTTATAATGGTAAGATAATTCTAAGGTTAATTCTTGTAAAGAATCAACTAAATTGGGTTCCAAATAATCATATTTTGACATTTGCTCAAAAACTGTATTTCTTCGTCTTTCTGCATGGTCAGGATGCGCTTTTGGATTATAATAAGTCGTTGCTTTCAACATTCCGACTAAAACGGCTCCATCTTCGATTCTTAAGTTTTCAACTCCAGTATTAAAGTATCTTTCAGCTGCGGTTTCTATTCCATAAACATCTTCACCAAAGGAAACCGTATTCAAATATAGTTCTAAAATCTCCCTTTTATTATAGATTTTCTCCAATCTACGAGCAACTATCATTTCCCACGTTTTACTTAATGGCATTCCAATAAAACGAATATATTTTCGACCATAAATATTTTTTGCTAATTGTTGAGAAATCGTACTTCCGCCACCAGAACTTGAATTTTGAAAAATAATAGATTTGAAAAACACTCGAAATAAACTCTTAATATCAACTCCTGAATGTTGATAAAATCGTACATCTTCTGTCGCTACTAAAGCATCTAAAACATGTTGTGGAATTTCATTAATCGAAGCATTAGTCCGATTTTCATCATAATATCTTCCCAACAAAACACCATCAATTGAATAAACTTCTGACGCAATTGGATTTTGAATTTTCTTAATTTCATTATAAGTGGGAATTGGTCTATAAAAACCTAATCTAACTGCTAAGATTAATAACAATACACTTGCAACACCAATTAACATTACCCATTTTCCTACAAAAAAACCTTTACGTAAAAAAACAGCGGCTTTAGGATTTTTCTGCTTAAAATTAGCTCGTTTTTCCTCAATTTGTAACTTGATTGAGATGATTTCTCGTTGTATATCTTGTAGATTCATAAGTGTTTTTTCTTTGGTGTAATTAGCAGATGAACAAAAGTATTAAAAGGATTAGAAGCACATTTTATTATCAATATATCACAAAATTTAAGTTATAAGCCAAAAGTTATTCAATATTAAATTTCATTTAAAAAATCTGTCATCATCTCTATCACAACATCATTATTTTCTTGCAATATCCAATGAGAAGCATTTTTTATAATTTTCAGCTCTCCATTTTTACAATAATCCATACTTCGTCTTGCACCTTCTAAGCCTAAAAAAGCATCTTTTTCTCCCCAAACAATCAAAACAGGTAAGTCTATAATTGGATTTTTGATTCTATATATTGGCGCTCTGTACCAATTAATTGTACTTTCTGTAAAAAAAGGTTGTTGCCAAGATGCTATATATTCTTGTTTTTCCTCCTCAGAAAGATGTTGAGAAATATTATTTCTTAAAAAATAAAAATTATTAAAACGAATAAATAATTCAGATAGTTTAGGCAGTTTAAAAAAGAGTAAATACCAACTTTTTAGCCATTGTCGCCAATTTAATTTAGGAATATTCTGAATTACTTTTGGATGAAAACAATTGAAAATCATTAATTTATCTAACCTTTTTGAGTGATTCAATGTAATTTGCCAAGCAATATAACCGCCAAAATCATGACCAGCCAAACTGAATTTTTCATACCCAAAATATGACATTAAATCAAGCGCATCTTGTACTATATTTTCAGAATGATAAGCTAATTTACCTTTTGGTTTATCACTCAAATTGAATCCTCTTTGGTCAGGTGCAATAACTCTAAATCCTTGATTCATCAACTCTTTCATGACTTTTCTCCAACCAAACCATGCATCGGGATAACCGTGTAATAATAAAATTGGTCGCCCATTTTTATCGCCACCAATTGCCACATTTAAGCTAATATTTGAAAGTTGAATTCGCTGTTCTGTGATTTCGTTTGTCATTCATTAAAAATAAAACCCTAATTATTAATTATCAATTTATCATTAGAATAATCTAATTTCAACTTCTTATTCTTTACTTTATTTTCTAATAACCAATTCGCTAAAGGCGACACAATTTCTCGCTCAATCGCCCTTTGCAAAGGTCTTGCACCATAGCGAGGATCAAAACCAACAGTTGCCAAATGCGTCAGTAAATTTTCTGAATATTCTAAATCTAAATTGAATTTCACAAAACCTTCTCTTTGCTTCAAATCATTCAATTCTTTAACCGTAATCGTTCGAATATCTGTTGCGTTTAAAGCATTAAACATGACAACGGAATCGATTCTATTCACAAACTCAGGTCTAAAATATTTCCCAATTGCCGACTGATAAGCCGCTTCATCAGGCATTCCATCACCAAAACCAATTGATTGTCTATTTGACGCTCCTAAATTAGTCGTCATAATAATAATTGTGTTTCTAAAATTCGTAATCCGACCAAAAGCATCTACCAACATTCCTTCATCCAAAACTGTCAAAAAAGCATCGAAAATAGCTGGATCAGCCTTTTCTACTTCGTCTAATAACAAAACCGAAAATGGACGTTCTCGAATTTC
>CAZEOC010000330.1:0-4957 GCA_964513525.1 uncultured Saprospiraceae bacterium
GTCAGAAAGCAGCAACCTTTAATAGGAAGGTAGATTTTGGTTTAAGAATTCATGTGATTGTTCGAGAAACAGAAAGTGAAGCGAGAGCTTATGCTGCTCAATTGATGTCCAAATTAGAAGCTGAAAAGGGAACGGAAATCAGAGAACGTGCTTTAGATGCAAAATCTTATGGTGTGGCTCGACAAGCAGAAATGAGAGATTTAGCGAATAATGAAGGTTATGCAGAAGATATTCTTTGGACTGGAATAGGAAGAGCGAGATCAGGTTGTGGAGCGGCTTTGGTTGGTACACCTGACCAAATTGTAGCCAAAATAAAACGTTATATGGATTTGGGTATTCGTTCTTTTATATTTTCTGGTTATCCACATTTAGAAGAATGTGAATTGTTTGCAAAATATGTTTTACCGAGAATAGAAACGCTTTCTTTACCAAGAGTTTTAGGTAGAATTCCAACTGAAATACCGAATACACCTTTAGGCGCAGGAATTAGAAAATAATTAATTTAGGGTTTCGGAAAAAATAAAAAAATGGTAGAATCGTATAAAAAGAACCCCGATTTAACGGCAAATTATGATACAATTGTAATTGGTTCTGGAATGGGAAGTTTGACAACAGCAGCAATATTAGCTAAAGAAGGACAACGAGTGCTTGTTTTGGAAAGACATTATACTGCTGGTGGATTTACACATATTTTCAAAAGAAAAGGGTACGAATGGGATGTTGGAATTCACTATATTGGAGAAGTTCAGCGTCCAAATAGTATTATCAAAAAATTATTCGATTATATCAGCGATAGTAATTTGAAATGGGCAGATATGGGCGAAGTATATGATAAAATTATTATTGGAGAAAAAACTTATGATTTTGTAAAAGGTGTTACAAATTTTAAAGCTCAATTAGCAGAATATTTCCCCAATGAAACTGATGCAATTAAAGCATATGTTGATTTGGTTTTTCAGGCGAATAAATCAAGTAAGAACTTTTTTATTGATAAAGCAATGCCTGAATTGGTGAGTAAAGTTGCTGGTGGATTGATGCGAAAAGCTTATCACAAATTTTCTGATAAAACGACTTATGAAGTTTTAAAATCATTGACAGATAATGAAGAATTAATCAAGGTCTTAGCTGGACAATATGGAGATTATGGTTTACCTCCGAAAGAAAGTAGTTTTGCGATGCATGCAACAGTTGCAAGACATTATTTTAGTGGCGGAAGTTTTCCGATTGGTGGTTCCTCACAAATTGTTGAAACGATTGCTCCTGTAATTGCGGCAGCAGGTGGGAAAATATTAATCAGTGCCGAAGTTTCAGAAATAGTTGTAGAAAATAATAAAGCAACTGGGGTGAAAATGAAAGATGGCAAAATTTTAAAGGCTAAAAATATTGTCAGTGGAGCAGGAGTTATGACAACTTACAATAAGTTGCTTCCAGAGGAAATTACCGCAAAACATCAACTTAAATCTAATTTACAAACTGTAAAACGTTCAGTGGCTCATGCTTGTCTATATATCGGTTTGGACGGCTCACCCGAAGAATTGGAATTGCCAAAATCTAACTATTGGATTTATCCAGATGATTTAGATCATGACGGTTGTGTGCAACGATATTTGAATGACATTAGCGAACCTTTTCCAGTGGTTTATGTATCTTTTCCTTCTGCCAAAGATCCAGATTGGAGCAATCGTTATCCTGGAAGAAGTACAATTGATATTATTACTTTGCTTCCTTACGAAACTTTTGAAAAATGGGAAGATAGCCGTTGGATGAAAAGAGGCGAAGAATACTTAAGTTTGAAAGAAGGCATTGCACAACGATTATTGGCGGAATTGTATAAACAATTACCTCATTTGGAAGGTAAAGTTGCTTATTATGAATTATCAACACCGTTGACAACCAAGCATTTTATTAATTATGACAAAGGAGAAATTTATGGTTTAGATCATACGCCAAAACGATTTAGACAAAAGTTTTTGAAACCAAGAACGCCAATAAGTAATTTATACTTAACTGGTCAAGATATAGTGACAGCAGGAGTTGGAGCGGCTTTGTTCTCAGGTGTTTTAACCACAGTTGCAATGACAAAAAAGAATATTTTGAATAGAATTATGGGATAAAATAAAAATGAATTTGACTTATTAGGTGATTTATTTTCATGAGAAAATAAATTCCCTATTAAGTCAAAATCTAATTATCTAAAAGATGGTACTTTACCAATTCATCAACTGGATTGTCAACTACTTTTCCAATCTTTAAATTATTATGTTTTAATACAATTTCTAACTGTGGTTGAAAATGAACAGCGATTGAACCCAAGAAGTTAATCTGTAAATCAGCTACATTATCATATTTCAAAACCATTGCTTCTAAAAAAGCTTGAAACCCTTTTTGAACAAATTCTTGAATAAAAGGATGAGTAATATATTCACTCAAAAAGATAGAAAAACTCGCTAAATATCGATTTGGAGCTGGTTGCTTATATACATTTAATAGCATTTCGTCGCGAGATAAATTATATTTATTAGCGAAAGCTAAAGACAATTCTTCTGGTAATTCTCTATAGAAATAAGCTCTGACTAATTTTTTTCCTAAATATCCTCCACTTCCTTCATCGCCCAACATAAAGCCAACAGATGGAATATTATCATTTATTTTTTCGCCATCAAATAAACAAGAGTTTGATCCTGTTCCCAGAATACAAGCAACTCCAGCTTCATGTCCACATAATGCTCTCGCTGCACCAAACAAATCGTGATTAACTTCAATAATTGAATGTTCAAATATATGTTCTAATGCAGATTTAATTATGTCGACCGTTCGAGGCGTAGAACAGCCTGTACCATAAAATGAAATTTTTGTAATAGCAGTCGTTGAAACAGTTAATTTAGGCAAAAGTGCCACTTTTAAGTCGGCAATCATTTCTTCTGTAGAAATATATTGTGGACTATAACCGATGGTTTCAATTGATATTATCTGATTTATGTCTTTTATGAGTCGCCAAGCTGTTTTTGTCGAGCCGCTATCTGCAATTAAGTGCATTTTATGTAATTTTGTTTTTAAAGATATTAGATTGTTTCCTTTAAGAGAAAAAGTAAATCGGGTTGGTTATTTGTTTCCTATTCCCAAAAGTATATTTTCCTTATTTCTAATTATCTAATATCTAAAAAATAAAGTAATCTAATATCTATTTTATTAAAACTGTAATTAAAATCCTTTGTTACAAAGTTGCGAATAGCATATTAGAAGTTAAAATAATTCATAGTTTATAATTTATAATTTTTGTACATGAGTGAATATCAAAAGCCAGATTCGATGAAAAGAATGAATATCTGGTTACCATTATTGTTGTCTTTCATATTAGTAATTGGAATGTTATTAGGTTTTAAATTAAAATCTGGAAATGCTGAAGGTGAGATAACAGTTTCTAAATCTAAACCTGGAACTATTGAGGAATTATTGAGATTAATCGAAACTCGATATGTTGATGAAACGAATAGTGACGAACTAATTGAAACTGCAATCAATAATGTATTGAAAGAATTAGATCCACATTCAAATTATATTCCTGCATCAGAATTACAAGGTATAAACGAAGAATTAGATGGTAAATTTGAAGGTGTTGGTATTCAGTTTTCAGTGGTAAATGATACGATTTTTGTTGTTTCTTCCATTTCTGGTGGACCAGCAGATCAGTTGGGTGTTTTAGCTGGAGATAAAATTGTAGAAATAGAAGATTCTGTAGTTGCAGGTATCGAGATTACAACAGAAGGTGTAATCGAAAAACTGAAAGGAAAGAAAGGAACAAAGGTGAAAATTGGTGTTCAACGGGGTAAGAATAAGAAAATCATGGATTATACGATTACTCGTGACGTGATTCCACTTTATAGCGTTGATGCGGCATATATGATTAACGAGGAAACAGGTTATATCAAAGTGAATCGTTTCAGCGGAACAACTTACCGAGAATTTATGGAAAAGTTCGAGGAAATGTCTAACGATGGCTTACAGAATTTAGTTTTAGATTTACGTGGAAATCCTGGTGGTTACTTAACTGCAGCTACAAAAATGTTAGATCAAATGTTCGGTGATAAACGATTATTAGTTTATACAGAAGGCAGAACTTATGCTCGAAACAATTATAAATCTACAGGTCGTCAATTATTCCCTTTTGATAAATTAGTAGTCTTAATAGATGAAGGTTCAGCTTCTGCGAGTGAAATTATGGCTGGAGCGATTCAAGACCATGATAGAGGAATGATAGTCGGAAGACGTTCATTCGGAAAAGGTTTGGTACAAGAACAATATGATTTGAGTGATGGTTCGGCATTACGTTTGACGGTTGCGAGATATTATACGCCTTCGGGTCGTTCGATTCAGAAACCTTATGATGACATGGATGCTTATGGTGAAGAAGCTTATAATAGATTCAAAAGTGGGGAATTAGTTAGCCAAGATAGTGTGAATATTTCAGATACAACAAAATATTATACTACCGAAAAGAATAGAATTGTTTTTGGTGGCGGTGGAATTATGCCAGACGTTTTCATTCCTATTGATACGACATTATTTAACAATACATTTTATGCGAATGCCTTACAATTCATTCCTCGATTTGTATATACAGAATATGAAAATTACAAAACGGATTTAGAAGCTTTCAAATCTATGGAAATATTCAATAATCAATTTGAAGTGACGAATAAGATTTTTAATGACTTTTTGACTTTAGTAAAATCAGAAGACGTGAAAATTGATGCAACAGAATTAGCAGCTTCTAAAACAGTGATTAAGAAGAGAATTAAAGCCTATTTTGCTCGTCAGGCATTTAGAGATAATGGTTATTTTTACATCATGAATAGTGATGATAAAATGATGAAAGCTGCTTTGGAAGCGTTGAAGTAGGTCGGGTTTTCTTACCCGACGTTTCCATAAAAATTCACAAAGTGAATTTTTATGGAAA
>CAZEOC010000331.1:0-4951 GCA_964513525.1 uncultured Saprospiraceae bacterium
TCGATATACATTTCCATCAACAACTGCGTGCGGCAAGTCATACGCAAAAGAAGCAATTGCAGCGGCAGTATAAGACCCAACACCTTTCAATTTCAATATTTCTTCATGCGTAGAAGGAAATATCCCATCTAATTCATTACTAATATGTTTTGCCGTAAAATGTAGGTTTCTTGCTCGGGAATAATAACCCAAACCTTCCCACATTTTCATCACTTCATCTTCTGCTGCATTCGCTAAATCTTGAACTGTAGGATAATGCTCTTTAAACTTTAGAAAGTAAGGAAGACCTTGTTCTACTCGAGTTTGTTGTAAAATAATCTCTGATAACCATATATAATAAGGATTCTTTTCTCCCTTCCAAGGCATCGGTCGATGATTTTCACTAAACCAGATTAGTAAATTACGAGTGAAAAATTCTTGTTGCTCCTTTTCTGTCATAGTGCAAAAATACAAATGTAAAAGCACAAAATAGTAGATATTTAACAAGTTGTAAGAAAGTTGTCAAAAGCAGTTTTAGAACATGATTATTTTTAAAATAATTATACCTTTGTAGTTGATATTCAAGGAGTTGTTATTTATTGTTTTAATTATTTTTAGATTAATTTTTATTTTATTCTGCATTTAATAATAATCAAAATATATAATTTTACATTATTAATAAATCTTCTTTTTTAATTATCCAAAAACGAATATCATCATTAATTAAATAGTGAATAATTAAGAGGCGAAATATTTATATCTTATTGATTTAAAATATTTTATAAAATTGCTTTGGCGTTTCAAAATAAAATTACGACCTTTGCACTCGCCTTTATCGAAAGCGATTAAATATTTCGATAACTTATTAACAATCAATCAAATAGAAATGAGAAAGGCTGATTTAGTAGCAAAGATCGCTGATAAGACAGGAATTGCGAAAGTAGATGTACTTGTAGCGTTAGAAGAGTTTTTCACAGAAGTAAAGAGTTCTCTTTCAGATGGTGAAAATGTATATATTAGAGGATTTGGAAGTTTTGTATTGAAGGAAAGAGCCGAGAAAGTTGGTCGCCACATCAAAAAGAATGAGGCAATTGTAATTCCAGCTCATTATATTCCAGCTTTCAAACCATCAAAAGCTTTTGTAGATTCTGTAAAGGAAAATGTAAAAGTTGGCGATAAGTAATTTCAAAAACAATAGCAATGTCACAGCGTACTATACAAATAATTGTGATTGCTTCAAGTATAATATTGTTTTCAGTATTATATTTTGGATTTGATAATAAACCTTCAAATCGGTCAGAAGTTGATAAAACCAGAGCTTTAAAAGCAGAAGGAACAACAGATACCGATAAAATCATCGATGCAGCAAAGGCTGCTATTTCAAAAGATGAATTGATATTAATAACAGAGTTAGAAGCTGCTTTACCACTTCAATTAACTGATTCTTTACGAGCAGAAACTTACAAAGAGATTTCTCGAGAATGGAATAAGTTACAACAATTTACTGTTGGTGGTATTTATGCAAAAAAAGTTGCTGAAAGTTTAAAAACAGAAACTGCTTGGTCTATTGCAGGTACAACTTTCGGAATTGCTATGAAAAATGAGCAAAATTCTGAAAATCGTCAATTTGCTGTTGATGAAGCAACAAATGCTTTTCAAAAGGCTTTAGAAATAAATCCTGAAGAAACTCAGCATAAAATTAATTTAGCACTAACTTATGTCGAAACAGCACAACCGATGCAAGGAATTATGATGCTTCGACAACTTTCTGAAGAAAAACCAGAAAATACTGCGGTATTGATGGCACTTGGTCAGTTATCAATTCGTTCGGGTCAATATGATAAAGCTGTTGAACGTTATCAACAAGTGATAGAATTAGAGCCGAAAAACTTAAAAGGATATTACGCTTTGGGACAAGTTTATCAAGCAATTGGTAAAAAAGAAGAAGCGATAAATTCATATCAAAAATGCTTAACATTATCTAATGACGCTTCATTGCGTTCAGATATAGAGCAAGTAATAAAGAAACTTAAATCGAATTAGGAACAATAGTTCCGTTCCTAAGATTTCTATTTATAAACTAATTAAAAACAGAGGAATTATGCCTTGTGGAAAAAAACGTAAACGTCATAAGATTGCTACGCACAAACGTAAAAAGAGATTAAGAAAGAATCGTCATAAGAAGAAAGGTAAATAGTCTTAAATGACATTATCAATTTCTTGAAATGAATACTGTATTATTGAGATTGCATACGAGTGATTAATAGTTAATATTATTGCTCGTATGCTTGTTTATTTTACTAAAGCATTATAAAGGTTATTATTCGTACTTTATAATGTCCTTAGCCTCCCCTTTTTGTTGGATTAAAATATTTTGTCAACAGTAAATTTGTTGACACTCTTTCGTGTATAATTATTTATACCAAGTAATAACCCCGTAGTAATAGATTAACCTTCCTTTATAACTTTTCAATTGTTTTAGATAAACACAATTCTACTGTAATGTCCAAACACATTACTTATAATTCATTTCTATTATCTGATAATAGCAACCTTGTTATGGTTTGTAAATCTTATTGATTTATAATTACAAAGCAAATCGCCTCATAATTAAAAAAATTGGAAAAAGAACTCATTATCAATGCAACACCAACTGAGGTGGAAATAGCATTGATGGAAAACAAGCGTTTGGTTGAAATTCACAACCAAAAAACAAATAATAATTTTACTGTTGGAGATATTTTCCTTGGTAAAATTAGAAAACTTATGCCTGGATTAAATGCGGCATTTGTAGATATTGGCTATAAGAAAGATGCTTTTTTGCACTACACGGATTTAGGTCCAAAACTTAAAACATTACTTAAATACACAGATCAATCTATTACAGGAACTCAAACAACATCTTTATTGAACGATGTGAAGTTTGAAGCAGAGATTGATAAAAATGGAAAAGTAAACCAAGCCTTAAATAGAAGAAAACATATTTTAGTACAGATTCTAAAAGAACCAATTTCTTCAAAAGGTCCACGATTAAGTTGTGAGATTACAATTCCAGGAAGGTATTTAGTTTTGACACCTTTTGCTAATATGGTGGCGGTTTCTAAAAAAATCTCCAGTTCTGAAGAACGCAAACGTTTACAAAAGTTAGCGGAAAGCATTCGACCAAAGAACTTTGGATTAATTTTAAGAACAGCCGCAGAAGGTAAAAAAGTAGCTGATTTACATGAAGAAATGTTACTATTGATGAAAAAATGGGAACAAGTTCATGCAAATTTGAGTAAGGCAAAACCACCAAAAAAATTATTGAGTGAATTGGATAAAACACAAAGTATCTTGAGAGATATTTTGAGTAAATCATTCAATAAAATTGTTGTTAATGATAAAGAACTATTTCATAATGTTCAGAATTATTTAGGGCAGATTGCGCCAGATAAAGTAAGTATCGTTGATTATTATGGTGGAAGTAAGCCAATATTCGAAGCCTTTGGTGTCGTGAAACAAATAAAAGCTTCGTTCGGAAAAACAGCGCCGATGGCAAGTGGCGCTTATTTGGTGATAGAACATACAGAAGCTTTACATGTAATTGATGTGAATAGCGGACACAAAAGCAGTAAACAAGATCAGGAAACCAGTACAATGGCGGTGAACTTGGAATCTGCGGAAGAGATTGCACGACAACTACGTTTGAGAGATATTGGTGGAATAATCATCGTGGATTTTATTGATATGAAAAATCCAGATAACAAGAAGAAGTTATTTGAAGCGATGAAAAAGGCGATGAAAATTGACCGAGCACAACATACCGTTTTACCATTGAGTAAGTTTGGTTTGATGCAAATAACTCGTCAACGTGTTCGTCCTGAAATTCATATTAATACAGCAGAAAAATGTCCTACTTGTAATGGAACAGGTAAGATTAATTCAACTGTTTTATTAACAGACGAAGTAGAAAGAGATTTAGAATTCGTTGTGAATTCTCAGCCGCCTTCTAAATTGTTATTAGAAGTTCATCCTTTTGTTTTTGCTTATTTGAAACGAGGTTTACCGAGTCAACAAATGCGTTGGTTCTTGCAGTTTGGTCGTTGGATTAGATTGAAATCAAATACGGATTTCCATTTGACGAAGTATAAATTCTATGATGAAAATAATGAAGAAATTCGGTTGAATTAAACTGATTTATTAGATGTTAGTATTTAGACATTAGATAATAATTAGAAAAGCCGTTTTGAAATTTTCAAAACGGCTTTATTGTTTTTAGTCAAAATCACTATTGTAAATGTAATAATGATAGGTACTTCCTCCCATATCTTTCCAGTTTTCTATTCTGAAAGGTGTTCTATCAAAATATTCTTGATAGTTATCATTATTAACTTCTGAATTATAATAGACTATTTCTTCATTTGTAGTGTAATTTATTATTTCTACACTTGAAGTATTTATAATGAGATTTTCAGTATGTTCCACAAAAGGAAAGTAACCGCCTCTTCCAAGTGTATCATTAATGATTACAAATGATGAATCGTTATTATAAATTTTAATAATTAAATCATTACTTGTCTCATTACCTATTTGTGAATTCGCAAATATATCAGGATCTTCAATACAAGATTGTATCAATAAATAACTAACAAATAAAATATATTTTAACTTTCTCATGAGTTTTAAGTTTAATTATAATTATCAAAATAGTTTAATATTTGCATAGCTTGAGCAGGGGCATTTGCATTAAATTGTCTCTCCAACGTTGCATAGAAACTTATAAGTTAAGTACATTTTGAATTAAAAAAGCCATTTTGAAATCTTCAAAACGGCTTTATTGTTTTTAGTCAAAATCGCTATCGTAGATATAATAATGATGTGAATATTTCCCTATTTCTTCCCAGTTTTCAATTCTAAAAGGCGTTCTATCAAAATACTCTTGATAATTATCATAGTTAATATCAGGATGATAGTAAATGATACTTTCTTCTGT
>CAZEOC010000332.1:0-4939 GCA_964513525.1 uncultured Saprospiraceae bacterium
CTTAAGAAGTTTATTTGTCGTTCGGCGACTTTGAGTTCGCCTGTCGACTACAGTTATCGAATTAGTTGAACTCAGATATTATACGAATCAACTTGTATTTCTTTTTATAAACGAATCGTATTCATTTTTCGTTACGAATAATTTCGATTAGATTTTCTGAGTACTTCGTATTGAAGATTTTGGTCTATAAATTTGTTCAAATTATTCCTTCCGTTTTCTATTTTATTCTACCGCTATAAAAACTTCAACTTCCGAGTCTTTTCCTTTTTGAGCATTTTCTCCATGCACTTCAAAGTCACTTGTATAGCGTCTTTTTAATTCACTATCTTTTTCCCAAATCTCTTTCCAAATTTGTACGACGGCATTTGGCATCTCTCCTTTAGCAAGGAATTTTTTATATTTTCCTCCTCCAATTTCTCGTCCAATAAATCCATTTGGTATTTCACTTAAAGAATTTACTTCATAACCCAGTATTGCAGTATATTTTCCAGTGTAATCTGTTTCGTAATCTGTATATATTGAATAGATATCATCAGATTTTTTGTTTGGAATTTGTTCTGAAACTTCAAAGAACTTTCCCCAAATTTCTCCCATGTCTTTAATTGATTGTCCATTTTCATTTGTTGTTACAACCGAAATTCCGATGATTTTTTTAGTCTCCATATTTTCTACTTTTTTTTCAAAATTACAAGATAACATCGTTGATAAACATAAAGTATATAGTAATATTTTCATTCTTTTTTATATTTTAATATAAGCTAAAGGTTTGTATAAACGTTGTAAGTAGCTTTTGTTGGACAAAATCATTATATACATTATTGGACTTAATTCATTTTTTTTCTTACTACATAATAGTTATCATATTCTTTACTTACCTTGAAATCATATCTTTTATATAATTCTAATGGTCCTTTGAAGTTTCCCTCGCAGGATAATTCGCTTTTTTTAGGATAAGCTTCAAGATAATCAAAATCTTTATTTGAATAATCGGTAATGATTTTTTCAAGAATCTTTTGAGCAATTCCTTGTCTTCTATAATCTGGATGTATTAAAAAACAAACGATTGAACAAACCTTATCATCAGGATTATCGACATAATCATAGTCTCTTAATAATCTTTGATAATTTGCTCTATTATTGGCATTACACCAACCTATTGGTTTATCATTATCAAATACTAAATAACCAGTTAGATTATGCTCACTAATAAGATGACTTACCGCAGAACGACTTTCTTCACGAGTACATGTTTCTACATCGCCAAGAAAATGATAGTCGTAACAATAGCATTTTGCTCGGTCAGGATTCTCTTGGAAAATTATATTATCAAAGAAAAATAAGTAATCTTCTTTTAAATCTTTAGTCAATGGTTTTATTTCAAAATTCATTTTACTGATTTTAATATAGTGTGCAATTTCTAATAACAAAGGTCACAGTTTTTGCTATGACCTTCATTGTTAGATTTACTGCTTGCAACTTTACTTTTCTATTAACCTAATATAATCAAGCATTGCAGTATTCTCGTCTACATTCATATTGTTGTTCCAATCGTCAAAATAGATTTTGATGATATTCTCACCTTGTTTTAGTTGAACTGATTGGCTATTTGAAAAGCCCCATTCTGACCATTCATCCATTCCACGCTGTGGCAATACAACAACACCTTCGTAGGTATCATTCACCATTAAGCTTCGTATCGCACATTTGTTATTGGTGTTCCAACGACCATTTCCGTTTGAATAATGAAAGTCTATAAGATAATTTCCTGCTTTCTCAACATTAATAGTCATTTCAATCGCCTTGTTTTTAGAAAGACTTACTTCTACAAATCCTTTTCCTGAAAAGTTGGTGTAAGGTAAATTAGAAGCGGTTGCAAAGTTTTCTATTTCTATGATTTGACTATTTTTAGCAAAAACGACAGGTTCACTCAAAAATCCTTCATTGCCATTTTTATCAACAGCGCTCACGGTATAAGACACATAATTCAGATTTTCTGCTTCCAATTCTGTATCTGTTGTTGTTTTTAGAAGTTTTCCATTTTTGTAAATTCTATATTCTTTGACTTCTTTAACAGGTTGCCATTTAAGTGAATTTCCTTCTTTCGATGCCAAAACAGTTGGCAAAGTGAATTGATTTTCTGTTAAATTGATTTTTTGATGTGGGAATTTATTATTCTCCATTTCAATCACAATTGTGTGTTCACCTGTTAAGTCATTAGGAATAAAAGCTTTCTCGGCTACTTCTCCGTCAATGGTTACTGACTTGATTTTGTTACCGTGACCATTCACCGAAATACTCAATGTTGCATTTCTATACTTGAAATTAGATAAGGTTTTTTGACCATTATAGGCTTTTGGAACAACAGGATTAAAATACAATCCTTCTTGTTGAAACTCCATTCCTATAAATACTCGCTGAACCATGGCTAAATTTCCTGCCATACTCCAAAGCATTCTATCTGAATTGATTTCCGTTCCTAAGAAATCGCCCGTTTCGGCAACCATGTTTTCATAGTTCGTCAAAAACAATGCGGAAGCACGATAAACACTCGCCAAACCATGATTTAAAACCGCTTCGTTGCCCGTTTTGGCTGCTGCCAAATTCCAGTAAGATTGCACAAAAGGCCAAATACCATTATTATGATACGGTGGAATGCCAGGGATTTGTGGATAAATACAAGTAATTCCGTATTCCGTCAATGGCGTTTTTTCAATAATAGACCCTGCTTTTTCATCATCTGCTACATCAAATAAAATCGCTAATGCTTCTCCTAATGCTTCATTGCGAGGAGAAACCGTCAAATCATCTCGACCATAAAGATATTGAGCATAATAACCTTTGTCTTTCATCCAAAGATAATCGTTGATACCTTTTTTGATTTTTGCAGCTCTGTCAGCATATACTTGATGTGGTTCACCTTTGATTTTCGCCATTTCTGATAAAATATGATGTGCTTGATAATGCACTACATTTGTTCCTAAATTCTGAGAAACATAAATATCTTTATTATCCATCCATTTCGGATAGGTTTGTTCTCTCCAATCTAAAAATGATGATTCACCAGAATACATACCTGTTTTTTGGTCGTAAATGGTTTTATAATCATCGTCCAATGTGTTTTTGATAATTGGATAAATTTCATCTAACCACGCTTGTTCGCCTGTAACTTTGTAGATTTCCCAAGCAGCCAAAACCCAAGTTGTTCTATCAGATGAAACTGGCCAAGCACCGCCAGAACCTGTATCTTGAATAATTCGACCTCGTTTCACTTTTCTACGCAAACTTGTTTTAGCGACTTCGGGTTCGTGATAAGCAAAAGCTAATACAATACTGTAACTCACATCTCTTGTCCAAACGCCGCCCCATTTTGCACCTGTTCGTAAAGTGCTATCTGGTTCAATATTTTTGCGTGCTTCTTCAAGCGACAAATTGAACAAGGCATCGACCAACGGTAAATCAGAAGTAAACTTTGCTTTCATAGAAATATCTTCGGTCAATTTCCATTCTTTATCTCGATTATCTTCTTCTTTGTAAGGATTTAGATTAACTGTTATGCTGAAAATATTTGGGTCATCGGTAGGTTGTAATTTCAGATTATTATTATCCAAATTCACAAAATCCCAAGTCAACGGTTCAGAACCACCAGCTATGTAAAATCCTTTGAAATCGCCTTTGGCTATTTTTGAACCATTATAAGATTCATAGTACCCTTTTTCTTCAAATTGTTTCAAAACGGGTGAAACATCTACTTTGAATGTGTATTCGTAGTTCGTTGATAGATAAGTATCTGGTTGGTCTGGAAATGGCTGAGGTTTTTCACCAAAAGTCAACACTGGCGACTCGTGTTCCTCTCCGATAATTAGCCAATGGTCACCACCTGGAGGCAATTCATTATCTTTTTCATTGATACTAAACTTAAATTTGACTAATCTCGAAAAAGTAGTACTCGCAGGACTTTTATAATTTGATTTCAGGTGAGTTGACGAAACAACTTCCGTTAAATTATCACCTTGAATGACTTTATCCTTTAATATTGAAAAGGATTTCGATTTATACATAATATTAGGATCTTCTTGTTCTTGACAGGATAATAGGAACATTATCGAAAAAGTTAAATAAAATAATTTCTTCATTTTTAATTTTGTTGTGGAGGATGATTTTTAACAATACCATACTGACCGAATAGTAGTTTAGATTGGTCCTATATCGTTGTGATTTTTTCTCCTTTGGTTTACAGATTACTTATCACCGAAATTACAAGATTATTTAAATAATACAAGTCTATTATAGTCTGAATTAAATTATTGTAATTTGAATTGACACCTAATCTGTTGATAATTAATTGATTAGTTGATTTTGTTCAAGTGCTTAAATGGTGTGTTGGGTTTAATGTTTTAATCAATTATATAGGTATAATATAAACGACAATAAACCTATATAAGATTTATTGCCGTTTTACACAATGTAGTATATCGTTATTTATTCTTTGACTATTTTAAAAGTTTTTGATTGTCCATTTACAGTAGCCACTAAAATATAAATGCCTTTTGGATAATTGGATATGTCAATTCTGGTTTGTTGGGAAAGTATATTAGAAGAATAAATCTGTTTTCCAAGTAAAGAATAAAGACTAATATTATCATTATCATCAAATGATGTTTGACCAATTTCTAAAAAGAATGTTGAATTGGTTGGATTCGGAAATACATTTGCTTGAATATCAGTATTTAAACTATTGGTATTAGTTATAAAACTATGGCATTCGTTAGAAAAGGCAGTACTCAATTCGACACTCGTTGTTAAAGTAGCTGTAGAATCTTTACAAATACATCTTCCATCATTGAAATTATAAGTCATATGAGGAGCATTCGTTTCAAAAGCTTTGAAGGTACATTGTTCAAATGTTAAGGAATCACTTGTAAGCATTTGAGCATTATGA
>CAZEOC010000333.1:0-4917 GCA_964513525.1 uncultured Saprospiraceae bacterium
GTAGTAACTCTTTTGCTGCGTCTTTTGCTTGTTCTTCCTCTAATCTACCAATACTTGGAAAACTACTTGCTGTACTATTAGCAGCCTGTGCTTTAGCAGCTTGAGCAGCACGACGTTTACGAGCCATTTCCGCTCTTTTCTCGACTTGCTCTTTTGCTGCAGTTTTAGCTTGTGCCGCAAATAATTCCTCTGTATCCGTCGGACCAGTTGGAATTCTCATCATATTTGTACTTATCTTTTTTTCGACAGTGTCAATTCTTGCATTTTCAGTTTTACCAAAAGGAATAATTGTTAATCGTCTATCAATAGGTTTAGTTGTATCACTTTCATTTCCATGAATATTCAGCTCGAAAGCTAATATTTCATCTTCTGCGATAGAATTAGAAATATCATTTTTTAGCGGTTCATTGCTATTAAATAATATCAGGAAACTAATAAATGTGAAAAAGGACATTTTCATCTTATAGCTTTTAAGCGTTAACTTACAATAGTTTTAGATTGATGCTTTTAGAAATAAATCACTAATAATTAAGCATTTACACCTAAATTACAGCAAAAATCACACCTTAATAAAGGTTGATTCTAAATTTCTATTTGTTAATTAATATAGAGTTAAATATCAATTAATTACAAATTAACGCATTTTTATATAAATATAAAAAAAGGTGATGCTCAATACAAAGCATCACCTCCTAAAATATTTGTTAAAGTTGAAAGTTATAAATTAGAAACTATACTAATATCAATTTTAAATGTGCATTAATATTACAACTAATATTACCACTCTAATCTTTATATTTCAATTATAAGCCCAATTGTTGGTAATGCTTGACCGTTCAACGAAGTGATGATTTTTGTATCATAACGTTGCTGTTCAATGGGTACATTTGGATTCAAGATAATTGGATTTCCTGCATCATCTCTATTTAATAATTGGCGTTGTGATTCTGTTTGGAAATTGTATGCATTTTGTACATCAAAATAAGCATTCAAACTCCATTTGGAGAAAAACCATTTTTTATCAATCCGAATATCTAAACCATGAAAATTAGCACCTCGAAGTGTATTCAATTGACTATAATCTGGTAATGCTCGACCATTCAATAACCAAACAGGAACTAAATTAGCATTCGGGTCGTCTGGAGTTTCTGGCAAAGCAGACTGAAAACGCCATCTTGCACCTATTTCCCAATTCTTACCAAATTGCTTACCAGCAGTAATCGAAATGATGTGGCGACTATCCCAAGATGAAGCGACCAAATCTCCGTTTTTATCTTCAAACTCACTTACGCCAAGTGTATAAGATAGAATTCCATAAAATCCCTTATAGAATTTTTGTTGGAATAAAGCTTCTAAACCATACGTTCGTCCAGCACGGTTAGAAATCGCAGGTTCATTTCCGATTGCACCAAAATCACCACCAATATTTGCAATATTCAAACTATCTCTCAATAAGAAAGGATAATTATCATATAATTTATAAAATCCTTCTAAAGTAATTTTAGAATTTGTTTTGGTATTGTATTCTAAACCAGCTACAACATGTGTTGCTTCAATAAAATCGACTCTATCTTGATTGACTAATTCATCATTTTCTTGATAACCTAAAATCGTATAAGCTGGTAATTGATAATAGATTCCAGTATTGAAATTGGCAATAAAATCTGGCGTGATTGCATAAGCAGCTGAAAAGCGTGGAGAAAATTGTTTCAACGGATTAGACATTTCCTCATTAAAATCATTTCCATCTGCACGAACACCTAATGACAAAATCAATTTTTCGTCTAAATACTTTTTGCTCACTTGACCAAAAAAGCCGTATTTATTCATACTAAAAGCACTTTCTTGATTTTGCTCGAATACAGTTCCGTTTAATGAAAACAAAGCAAAATTATCTAAATTATACTTTGCAAATTCATAGTTTACACCAAAATTAATCTTATAACCATTGACACGACTTGTATTTTCAATTCTAACTTTATTCTCAATTTCTTGAGAAACATAGTTTTGAGTTAGATTATCTTCACTCGAATCATCATTATTCAAATATTTATAAGATTCATTATTTAACATAGAACGACTCAATACAAAAGTCAAATATCCATTATCTCGGTATCTTTTATACACCAAGCCATTTGTATAATTCCATTGAAATTGTTCTGGTAAATTATCTAAAATATACTGATTATCTTCTGTTTCATTTTGTTCTAAATTCAAAACAGAACGGTCAATTGCCCCTAAAGCAACAAAGGTAAATTCGTTTTTAGTATCAGGTTTATATTTCACTTTTGTCTGAAAATCCCAATAACTTGGTAAAAATGGTAATTCTAATAAGGTAAATAGAAACTGTAAATAAGAACGACGCGCAGATACTAAGAAAGTAGTTTTATCACCTATCGGACCTTCTAAAGTCATCGCTAAATCACTTGCTCCAACTGTTCCACGAAAACCGACTCTATCATCTCGACCATCTTTTTGTTTAAAATTAAAAACAGAACTCAATGAATTTCCACGATTAGCTGGAAATGCCCCAGAAAAGAAATCTACTTCTCTAATAAAATCTACATTTATCATTCCGTTTGGACCTCCAGATGCACCTTGAGTCGCAAAGTGATTAATCACTGGAACTTCTACTTCATCTAAATAAAAACGATTTTCATTTGGTCCACCGCCACGAATTAATAAATCATTTCTAAAAGAAGCCGTCGTTGTTACACCAGGAAGTGACTGAATCACTCTTGAAATATCTCGATTTCCACCTGGATTTCTCTGAATTTCTGCAACACCAACTGTTCTTAAAGAAACTGGACTTTCCTCCGTTTTATTAAAAGGAGAAGCTTTTACAACAACTTCTTCTAATTGCTCTGCATTTTCTTCCATCGCAATATCAATCGTTGCAGGTTTTGAGTTGGTTACTTCGATTTCATATTTTGTAACATCAGTAAAACCTAAATAAGATGCTTTTAAATTATATGTTCCTGGTTCTAAACCTGAGATTTCGTAATTCCCATCAAGGTCTGAAGTAACACCAGTTGCAGAACCTTCAATGATTAAATTCGCAAACATAATCGGCTCATTATTAATCGCATTATACACTCGACCTTTGATAATTCCAGTTTGTGCCTGAACTGTTGAAATCAGCAAGAAACCCATCAAAAGTGTTATTGATAATTTTTTCATTTAATTTGTCATTATAGTTTTAGATAGAACATATACTGAAAATTTTTCTATCATTTTTTATATCTCTTAGAATGACGTTTGAACATTGAATTAACACTTATGGTTTAAGAAAGTGATTTTTATTTATGATGAAAATTGAAAAGGTTAAGTATGAAAAAAGACGAATTAGAATTATTATTGGAATAAGAATTTACTATTAGACAATAAAAAAACGCTTTTAATTTTAAAATTAAAAGCGTTTTTAGCAATTGAAATAAGTCAATATTTTATAAGAATGTTACTTCTCCAGATTTAACATCATAAATAGCACCGACTACTTCAATTGTTCCATTTCCGCCGTCATACAATTCTTTAATAATTTCACTTCGCTCTAACATTGTATCTATTGTCATCGTAACATTATTACTTACAACATTATTAACGAAATCAATATTTCCAGAGTTTCTCTCTTCACCATCAGCTGTTTTAGTAGCTTCTACTGCAGGAAGAATTTCTCCTAATAAGCCAGTTAAATTTCCATCTTGTAAATTATCACAAGCACCTTTCACTGCACCACAAGCAGTATGACCTAAAACAACAATTGCTTTAGAACCTGCATATTTCACGGCATATTCTAAACTTCCTAATACATTTGTACCAGTTACATTACCTGCAACACGAGCTGAAAAAATATCACCAATTCCTTGGTCAAATACTATTTCTGCTGGTACACGAGAATCAATACAACTCAATACAGCTGCAAAAGGAGCTTGTCCAGTTGATGTTGCTTCTATTTGCTCCGTGAAATCTCTATTTATGAAGTCTTTAGCAACAAATCTTTTATTTCCATCTTTCAACATCTGTACAGCATCTGCCTTTGACATTGCTGCTTGTGTTGTCTTAGTTTGCGTAATCGCTTTTTGTGTACTCATTTTATTTAGTTTTTTATGTTTATATCTATAAAAGTCTCCTTTTATAAATTAATGATTTTAAATTTAGGAACACCAATATAATAAGTTACCAATTTTTGAAGTGGTCATTCTATTGGTATTCCTTAATATTCGTGAAATAATTAATTTTCACTATTGTGTAATTATGTATTACTATTCACAACTGCTTCTTGGAATAATCTTACAGGATTTCTCTTTTCCTTATCAAAGTTCTTAAACTCTAATTCGATATTTTTATACTTTGCATTTTCTTTGAAATCCTCGAATATTTCTATTACATCATAATCAATTGTTACCGTTCGAGAAGCATCAATGATTACTTTAGAATCTTCTGGTAATTCTTTCAAAGTATTTAAAATCGCTGCTTTATTCAAGAATGTTACCTCTTCTGATAATTCAATTGTAATCTCATTATCAGTTAAATGGTCTTCTGGCTCAAAGTGGAATGGACGTCTGAAGTTATTCAATAAAATAAAGAATATTGCCACAACTAAACCTAAACCGATTCCCATTAATAAATCCGTGAATACGATTCCTAAGATAGTTACAACAAAAGGAATGAATTGCATCCAACCCAATTTATACATTTGCTTGAATAAAACTGGTTTAGCCAATTTATAACCAACTATAAATAAAATAGCTGCTAAACTCGCTAATGGAATTAAATTCAATAAAAACGGAATTGCTAATACTGAAATCAATAATAAGAAACCGTGAATAATTGCTGATAACTTAGTTTTACCACCAGATTGAATATTTGCAGAACTACGTACAATTACTTGTGTAATTGGTAAACCACCAATTAAAC
>CAZEOC010000334.1:0-4903 GCA_964513525.1 uncultured Saprospiraceae bacterium
GCTAAATGTCCTCTATCAAAACCCGAACTTGAATAATCTTTATGTCTAACTCTATATTTATCTTCTACTCTACTATCAGGCTTGAAAGAAGGAGGACGACGAAATTCTTCTTTGTCCAAGTTCACCTTAGTCAATTCATAAGCAACCCATTCTGCTTGTCGATGATTATTAGAATAAGAAACCGTAAAGTAAGGAGGATAACCGATAGTGTCACCAATAGATGTTGTTGGTAAAAAATTTGGTAAAAAGCCTGTTCCTGTATCTACTTCGGCTTGTTCTTTGGTTTCAATATCACCAGTAAGTTCTGCAATCAACTCCTGATCAACACCAAAAAAATACGCTGCCGCAACTAAAATTGCAACTATAATCCCGCCTTTTACTTTGTTATCCATTATTTGTATGTTTACGTTTTTGAATTGTGGTAAATATACGCAAGAAAATTACATCAATAGAAATTATTATAATATTTTATAATCTTTTTATTAATAATGAATACTTCAAAAATAATGAAAATATTAATCATTCGATTTAGTTCAATTGGAGACATAGTGTTAACAACACCTGTCATACGTTGTTTGAGTTTACAAGTGAATGCAGAAATTCATTATTTAACAAAAAAGAATTTTCAATCTATTTTATCCTCTAATCCATATGTAAACAAAGTATGGACAATTGAGAAAGAAGTAACTGAAGTACAAACTAAATTAAAAAAAGAGAATTTTGATTACATTATTGATTTACATAAAAATTTAAGAACACTTCGACTAAAAACTTATTTACAAAAAAAATCCATTGCTTTTAATAAATTAAATATCGAGAAATGGTTAATGGTAAATTTTAAAATTAACCGTTTACCTAATATTCATATTGTGGATAGATATTTAGAAACCGTAAAATCTTTAGATGTTCAAAATGATGGAAAAGGATTAGATTATTTTATTCCTAAAAAAGACGAAGTCCAGCTTCTTGAATTATTAAAAAAAGAACAATCCGACTTTATTATTAATAATCAAAAAGTAAGTGCTTTTGTAATCGGTGCTGCTCACGCAACAAAGCGTTTGCCAATAGAAAAAATTAGTTCTATTTGTAATAAAATTACAAAAGAAAAAAATCACATAATTATACTTTTAGGCGGTCCAAATGATATTGATAGAAGTATAGAAATTTTGAATAATATAAACGGAAAAGTAATTAATCTCTGTGGAAAACTCAACCTAAACCAATCCGCTTCTATAATTGAACAAGTAGATGAAGTGATTACACACGACACTGGTTTAATGCATATTGCAGCCGCTTTTCAGAAAAAAATAATTTCTGTTTGGGGAAATACGATTCCTGAGTTTGGAATGTATCCTTATGTTACTAAAGAACAATTTAAAATAATAGAAGTAACCAATTTGTCTTGTCGACCATGTTCTAAAATCGGGCATCAGAAATGTCCAAAAGGGCATTTTAAGTGTATGAAATTAATAGATGAAAACGATTTTCTGTAACAAAAATCTATCTTTGCTTAAAACTAAAATTGCTTTCATTACAATTTTTCATGCTCTATTTTCTCACCTATTTTATTTAGAAAAAGTCCAAACAGTAAACCAAAACCATAATCTTCTGTTTTCAAGTTCATAAGTTTTCTACTTTACAAATAGGAAACATTATCTTTGCAAAAAATTCAAAAATACGTCCTAAACTGGAATATAGTAAAAGGTGAAAAGTAGAGAAAATGAGCCACTTCAATATTTATATTTTTTTCTACAATCTACCATTTGCTCTATCCTAAACAAGAGAAAATGCTTAAATTGACCGCTCCAGATAAGTTCGCTGATAGACACATCGGAATAGATGATTCGGCTCTTATAGAAATGTTACAAACCATTGGTGTTAGTTCTTTAGATGAATTAATAGACCAAACCGTTCCAAGTGTGATTCGCTCTACAAAACCATTGGAGATTCCAGATGCAGTGAGTGAATTTGAATATTTAAAGCAATTAAAAATTACTGCTGCAAAAAATCGAGTTTTCAAAAATTATATCGGATTAGGCTATTACGATACGATTACACCATCGGTAATCTTGAGAAATATTTTTGAAAATCCAGGTTGGTATACTCAATATACGCCATATCAAGCGGAGATTGCTCAAGGTCGTTTAGAAGCACTCCTTAATTTCCAAACAACAGTTTGTGATTTAACAGCAATGCCGATTGCAAACGCATCTTTATTAGATGAAGGAACTGCTGCTGCAGAGGCAATGGCAATGTTTCATGGTCTAAAAAACAAACGTCGCAAGAAAAATCCAGCTAATACCTTTTTAGTCGGAAGAGGTGTATTACCACAAACGCTTGAATTATTAGAAACACGTGCAATTCCTTTAGGAATTGAAGTTGTGGTGATGAAATCTTGGAAAGATTTTGAATTCACAGAAGATGTTTTTGGTATTTTATTACAATATCCAAATGCAGGTGGCTCAGTAGAAGATTATCGTGCTATTGCTGAAGAAGCAAAGGCAAATGAAATCTATGTAAGTGTTGCTGCTGATTTATTGAGTTTAGCATTATTAACTCCTCCAGGAGAATGGGGAGCGGATGCAGTAGTTGGAAATACACAACGTTTCGGTGTACCGATGGGTTATGGTGGACCACATGCCGCATTTTTCGCAACCTTAGAAAAGTTCAAACGTCAAATTCCAGGCAGAATTATCGGTGTTTCTAAAGATACAAGTGGAAACCGTGCATTGAGAATGGCGTTACAAACTCGTGAACAACACATTAAAAGAGAAAAAGCAACTTCAAATATTTGTACCGCTCAAGCTTTATTAGCAATTATGGCGGGAATGTACGCCGTATATCACGGACCAAAACGCATTAAAGCAATAGCAGAAAGAATACACGGTTTTACTCAAATTTTAGATATTGAATTACAAAAATTGGGATACGACCAACAGAATGAATACTATTTCGACACCTTAAAACTAAATGTCGGAACAGTTGAAAACTTAAATTCTATTCGTAAAATAGCAGAAGCAAATGAAATTAATTTCCGCTATCATCACGGAACTTATATTGGAATTTCAATAGATGAAACAACTAATGGCGACGATATTCAAGCAATTTTAGATGTTTTAGCAAAAGCAAAAAATACGACTGTTACAGCGGATTTTGCAAAAGCAGCAGAGTTAAACTATAAGTTTCCAGCGCCCTTAATAAGAGAAACAGAATATTTAACACATCCAATTTTTAATACTCATCATTCTGAATCTCAGATGATGAGATATATTAAATCATTAGAAAATAAAGATTTATCCTTAACACATTCAATGATTTCTTTGGGCTCTTGTACCATGAAACTGAATGCTGCAACGGAATTGATTCCTGTAAGTTGGAAAGAGTTTGGTGGATTACATCCATTCATTCCTTTAAATCAAGCAGAAGGTTATACGCAGATTTTTGAAGAATTAGAAGCTTGGTTATGTCAATGTACTGGTTTTTCGGCTTGTTCTTTACAGCCAAATTCTGGAGCTCAAGGCGAATATGCTGGTTTAATGACTATTCGTGCTTATCATGAAGATAGAGGAAATACACATAGAAATATTGCAATAATTCCATCGTCAGCACACGGTACGAATCCTGCTTCCGCAGTAATGGCAGGAATGAAAGTAGTTGTAACCAAATGCGATGAAGAAGGAAATATTGATTTAGTAGATTTGACAGAAAAAGTGGAAGCAAATAGCGAAAACTTAGCATGTTTAATGGTTACTTATCCATCAACGCATGGAGTTTTTGAAACAGAAATTAAGTCAATTTGTGATTTAATTCACGAACATGGTGGACGAGTTTATATGGACGGCGCAAATATGAACGCACAAGTTGGTTTAACGAGTCCAAATGAAATTGGTGCAGATGTTTGTCATTTGAATTTACATAAAACTTTTGCAATACCACATGGTGGCGGAGGTCCTGGAATGGGTCCAATCTGTGTCAACGACAGTTTAAAGCCGTATTTACCAAAACATAATTTAGTAGAAACTGGTGGCGAAAAAGGAATTACAGCAGTTTCTTCTGCTCCTTGGGGAAGTGCAAGTATTTTATTGATTTCTTATGGTTACATCAAAATGTTAGGTGCAGAAGGCGTTACAGATGCTACAAAGTACGCTATCTTGAATGCCAATTATATCAAATCAAGATTAGAAGAAAAATACGATATTTTATATACAGGTGAATTTGGACATTCTGCACACGAATTAATTTTAGATTTGCGTCCGTTCAAAGCCTTGAATGTTTCGGCAGAAGATGTGGCGAAACGTTTGATGGATTATGGATTTCATGCACCGACTTTGTCTTTTCCAGTAGCTGGAACTGTGATGATAGAACCAACAGAAAGCGAGGATAAACAGGAATTAGATTATTTCTGTGATGCAATGTTGAAAATTCGAACAGAGATAGATGCAATTGCTTTAGGAAATGCAGAAGAAGGAAATAATGTCTTGAATAATGCACCACATACTTTGGCAGAAATCACAACGGATAATTGGGAAAACCCATATAGCCGTGAAGAAGCTGCTTTTCCTTTACCATATGTGAGAACAAGAAAATTTTGGGCAACTGTTGGTCGAGTAGACCAAGCTGGAGGCGATAGAAATTTAATTTGTACTTGTCCGCCGATGGAAGCTTATGCAGAATAATGATGAACTATTCGTCAAATTTCAGATTTCGACAATACTTAAAAAGGCTTCGCTTTCGCGAAGCCTTTTTTATGAATTTCAGTTTTAGAATCGATGTTTTAAGTACCTGGACATAATTAAACGGGTATAAATAACGCAGTTTTTTTTGCTATACGATTTATAAAAATGTGAACATAGCCGAGTTATACGAACATTTTTTAAAGAAGTATAGTGAAAAAATGATTCAT
>CAZEOC010000335.1:0-4901 GCA_964513525.1 uncultured Saprospiraceae bacterium
TTTTTAGACGGTATTTTAACGACCGTTGTTATATGGGACAAAATACTGTTGTTTTCCTGAGACCATTATAAAGATTCTATATCATCGCAGATCTGAGTATTTTGTCAGCCTACGAAAAGAAAATACAGTACATTCCCTACTCTATTTTGTCAACCTATTTCAAGGTAGTTCAGGAAAAGGATTTATGTTTTATTTCAACTTCGCATCAAAGAAATCAATCGTCCGTTGCCAAGCTAAGTTAGCTGCCTCCCAATCGTAACGAGGAGTCGTATCATTATGAAAACCATGATTGACATCAGGATACAAATGCGCACTATATTCCTTATTATTTTCTTGCAAAGCTTTAGCATAATCTGGCCAACCAGCATTCACCCTTTTATCGTTAGCGGCAAAATGCAATAATAAAGGTGCTTTAATATTCGGAACTTCTTCTGCACTTGGCTGTCCACCATAAAAAGGAACGGCTGCACCTAAATCAGGTACTTTAACCGCCATCATATTACTAATCCAGCCACCAAAACAAAAGCCTACTACACCAACTTGACCTGTACATTCTGGATGGTTTTTTAGATGATTGAAAGCAGCAATAAAATCTTCCAACATTTCATTTCTATCTCTTTTTCGCTGTAAAGTTCGACCATCATCATCATTGCCAGGATAGCCACCTAAAGGAGTCAAGGCATCAGGAGAAAGAGATATGAAATTGGCTAATGCTGCTCGCCGACCGACATCAGCGATATGGGGATTCAACCCTCTATTTTCGTGAACAACTATAATTCCTGGTAGTTTTTCAGCATTGCCAGCAGGTCTAGACAATTGTCCTTTTATCGTCCCGCCTCCCTTTGAAGATTGGTACTCAATCGTTTCTGTATTTAGTCGCTCATCATTCGATTTTATTTGAACTTTATCCTTGTAATTAGGCATCAAGTAGCTGAGGATGGCAGGTACCGTTAAGCCGCCTACGGCATATTTTCCAATTTGCTCTATGAAGGTTCTACGCTCAATTTTACTATGTACGTACTCGTCGTATAAGTCAAATATTTCTTGATTTAATAGCCCTTTTTTCATGATTACTAGATTATTGTTATGAATCGGATAGGTTCAAAAGGTAAAAATACGGAAAAGAAAGTGGAAAAAATTAGAATAGCCTATTTGCTAAATACAGTTAAAAAAAGTACTTGGCAAATAAGCTATTCTATTGTAATTTAATATTCAAAATAATTTTGGGTTTAAAGATTTAATGATGGTGACCAGCCCCTTCTTCTCCCTTTTTACTTTGAGCCATCAGGAAATATGCACTTTTAGTGACGATTTGAGCAGTAGGGGCTAATTCTTCCAACAGTTTTATTTCGGTATACCCCATATCAGAGGTACCCGTTAGTACAGGTACTTTTTTGAAATGCGTTTCATCTTCATGGACTTCCTCTTTTACAAAAATATAGTTCAGTCCTTTATCGGTGGTGATGGCCTCGTTTGGTAAAGTTGATAGGGTTTGATTATCGGTAATAATTCGTGCCTCGACAAACATACCTGGTAGGAGTTGTGCTTTATCTTCTTTAATTTCAGCGTGGACATCAATTGTTCTTTGGGTTTCCTCTAAGGCTTTGCCAATAGCAAAAACGTAAGCATCCATTATCTCATTAGGCTGACTTTGTAAACTAAATTGAATAGTTTGACCTTCTTTGATATAAGGCAGGTCTTTTTCAAATACTTTCAAATCAATGTGCAAATGATGATTATCCACGATTTCAAATAAAGAATATTCGGGATTGACAAAAGTACCTGTGTTGGATTTGATAGCTCGAATATAACCATTCAAAGGACTCCTAATAGCAATGGTACTTACTAAATCCCCTGATGGAATGGGAATGCCTAATAATTGTAGTTTAGCTTGAAATCCTTTTAATTTTGCTTGCGCAATAGCTCTTTCAGATACAATTTTGTCTAATTGTTTTTGGGGAGCAATTTCCTTACCAACCAAATCCTGCAAACGTTCCCATTCCTTGTTTAAAAATAATAATTCCCCTTCTGTTTCTAAATAATTTTGCTGCCACTCAATGAAAGATGGATTTTGTAGATAAGCTAAAGTTGCTCCTTTAGCGACTTTTTGACCTGGTTTTACAAGAATTCGAGTGATTTTTCCTGCCGCTAATGCACTTACATCTGCTTTATTTTGGGGCGGTAATTCTAATTGGCCATTGACTTTAATGGTTGCTTTTAGGTTTTTTTGTTCAAAACTACCTAATTCCAGCCCAATTTTTTCCATTTGTAAATTCGTCAATCCCACTTCATCATCATGATGTTCTTCCTCCATTTCATGGTCGTCTTCATGGACAGATTCATCAGATTGATACTGACAAGCCGTTGTAAACAAAAGAAAAGAAAACAGCCCTAGGATATTGATTATATTTTTCATGATTGCTTATTTTTTAATTATTTTATTATTCGTTTTTATCACTTATTTTTTCATAACTGCTTAATTCGCTAAATAAGTGAGTTTTGCTTTCACCAATTGGAAATCTCGCAATAAGCCTAAACGAGCAATGCGATAATTAATTAAAGTGGTTATCGTTTGCTGATATTCCAAATAAGTAGCAGTTCCCGCCCGAAAAGCAGCTTGGAAAAACTCCCTATCTGCTTGCGCTTGGGGGATTAATTCATTTTGGTAGAACTGAATATTTTCTTGCAGTTGTTGTAGTTGTAATTGACCCTGTTTTTGCTGTTGCAGTAATTGCCGAAAAGCCAAGTCACTTTGCTGTTCTTGTAGTTCGACTTGCACCTTTGCAACTTCTATTTTTTGTTGTTGTGCTTTTTTAAATAGGGGAACATTTAAGCCCAATTGATAGCCAAAAAAAGGAATACTACCCTCCACATTTTGTAATTGGAAACCTGTATTAATTTGTGGTAACAACTGGCTCTTTTGCACCGCTACTTTTGCCTCCGCTACCGATTTTTGTTGTTGATAATATTTTAAAAGTGGATGATTGGCAATGGCTGTATTTGTGGAAAGAACGGGTTGGGGCAACTCCATTTCTGGTATCGTAAATATCGTATCTGATAATAAATAAGTGTTAAAATTTTGGAGCGTCAATTCATAAGCCTGTCGAACCTTTTGTTGTTCCAATAATACAGCTCTTTGTTTTGCTTTAGCTGATATAATTGGCATTTTCCCCGTTTCCCCTATGGCTAATCGTTGCTCGCTTATGGTTATTAAATTGGCATAAACCTTTGCCAAACGCTCCCATTCTTGCTGTTGCTGTTTTTGATAAACTACTTCATAATAGGCTTGGGTGACCAATAAATTAATCGTATTTTCAGATAAGGCTATTTGACTCTCAAAGGCATTGGCTTGTTGTTGATAAAGGGTTTGATTGGTTCGATTGACTTTGGGTAAATTGAAATTTTGTTGGATGCCCAAAGAATGAACACCATTATTATTAGAAAAGTCATATTCTTCACTACCGATATAAATAGTAGCATTGGGATGACTACGTTTAATTTTTGCCAATTGCTGCGCGCCTGTCATTTGTGCCAATTGGTTTTGTAAGACAGGGTAATTTTGTTGTGCTTTTAATAAGGCATTTTCTAAAGAAATGGGGGTTGATTGTGCCATCAATCCATTTATACTAAAAAGTATAAAGAGGGTCATAGCGCTTTTAGTAAACTGTTGCTGACTTTTTTCAAAAAAATAATACAAGACCGGCAAGACAATTAAGGTTAGAAAAGTCGCACTTATCAACCCCCCAATTACTACCGTTGCTAAAGGTTGTTGTACCTCCGCCCCAGCAGAATTAGAAAAAGCCATTGGAAAGAATCCCAAAGAGGCAACTGCCGCAGTCATGATTACAGGACGTAGTCGGACGGATGTTCCTTTAAAAATTCGCTCTTTTACATCCACTATTCCTTCTTTTTTCAAGCGATTGAAATAAGCGATTAAAACAATACCGTTGAGGACGGCTACGCCAAAAAGCGCAATAAAACCGATACCTGCAGAAATACTAAAAGGCATTCCTCTAAACCATAATGCCCAAATACCTCCAATGGCAGATAAGGGGATAGCAGTATAAATTAATAAGGTTTGCCAAACCGAATTAAACGTTAGATATAATAGCACAAAAATGAGCGCCAATGCAACGGGAACAGCGATTAATAAGCGATTTCTAGCACTTTGTAAATTCTCAAAAGCACCACCATAGGTGGTATAATAGCCAACTGGCAAATCCAACTCTCTATCTAATTTTTGCTGAATATCCATCACTAAACTTTCAACATCTCTCCCTCTAGTATTTACTCCAATCGTAATCCGTCTTTGACTATTATCTCTCGATATTTGGTTCGGTCCTTCCTCAAATCGAACATCTGCCACTTCAGAAAGGGGGATTTGTTGACCATTCATTAAGGGAATGTATAAATTGCGTAAATCGTCAATGTCTTGTCTAAAAGGCTTATCTAAACGAATCACTAAATCAAA
Organism: uncultured Saprospiraceae bacterium; assembly: GCA_964513525.1. Taxonomy (GTDB): domain Bacteria; phylum Bacteroidota; class Bacteroidia; order Chitinophagales; family Saprospiraceae; genus CAWVWD01. The sequence continues at coordinate 4,472 of CAZEOC010000335.1, forward strand.
TCTTTTTTCTCCTTCAAAGATTTGTCCTGCTATTTCTCCTGCAAAACCTGTTCTGATATATTGATTGATGGTAGCTGCATTAATGCCATACTTTGCCATTTTTTGTTGATTATAATCTACGACCATTTGCTGTAATCCAGCGGTGGGTTCTACTTGAATATCGCCTACCCCCTCTAAGGTTTCGATTAAATGTTCGGCAGCATTTGCTTTACTAGCTAAAACGCCCAAATCTTCTCCGTATATTTTAATGGCTATATCTTGTCGAACGCCCGTCATCAATTCATTAAATCGCATTTGAATAGGCTGAGTAAATTCGTAAATTACGCCAGGGAATTCATTCATTTTTTCTTCCATTTTTTCAAATAATTCTTCTTTGGTTTTTCCTGAAGTCCATTCGGATTTTGGTTTTAAAATCACATAAATATCTCCC
>CAZEOC010000336.1:0-1070 GCA_964513525.1 uncultured Saprospiraceae bacterium
TCCAATTAATTCGTTAGATAATTATTATTTCACTATCAAATTGCTAAAATTTTTTATTAACAATATCTTTAATTGAATTTCTAAAAAAACAATATAGCAATACAACAGTATAGCATATATCTCTAATTATTAACTTTACTATCCGCAACAGTTTTCATCACTCTTTCTGCATGAAAACGAGCATTTTCTATAAACCAACGATTCGTAATTTTTCCGCCACAAACAACACCAGCAATAAAAATATTTTTAATATTCGTTTCATAACTCTGCTCATCATGGCAAGGAATCATCTTCGTATCTTCTGAAAATTCTAATCCAATTTTAGATAAAAATGAAAAATTGGGTTGATAACCAACTAATGCTAAAACAAAATCAGTTTCAATAGATTCATTACCATTAGGCGTTTTAATATCAACTTTTCTTTTAGTAATTTTAGTTACTTCACTTTCAAAATAAGCTTTAATAGAACCTTCTTTTATTCTATTTTCAATATCTGGTTTAATCCAATATTTCACCCTTGAATTTATCTCATTTTTACGAATCACCATCGTAACCTTTGCTCCTTTTCGCCAACATTCCAAAGCAGCATCACAAGCTGAATTTGCTGCGCCAACTATCGTTACATTTTGGTCAATATAACGATGCGGGTCATCATAATAATAATTTACATGCGGCAAGTTCTGACCTTCTACACCTAATTGATTGGGAACATCATAAAATCCAGTTGCGATAACAACCGTTTTCGCTTGATAAGCAGCTTTTTCAGTTTCAATATTAAATACATCTCCTTCCCTATTAATATTCTCAACTGCTTCAAACAAATTCACATTTAAGTTCCAATGATTTTTCACTCGTCTATAATATTCCATTGCTTCCAATCGAGTTGGTTTATTATTTACAGAAACAAAGGGAACATCACCAATTTCTATCTTCTGAGAAGTCGAGAAAAAAGTCATATTGATTGGATAATTAAAAATAGAATTCACCAAAGCACCTTTTTCAAGAATCAAATAAGTTAAGCCATTTTTCTTAGCTTCTATTCCGCAAGCCAAACCAATTGGTCCAGCTCC
>CAZEOC010000336.1:1080-4887 GCA_964513525.1 uncultured Saprospiraceae bacterium
CATATATATCCTGTAGTCGCATTTCGATTTTTTCCATCTGCGTTCCTTCCCGTATTGTATCGTACATTTTTATCTAAATTCGTATTCAATATTTCATATTAAGTATCCATGAATAGACAAATACCAAATATCAATTACCGTTTTTTGTATCACTGTTGCATTTTGATTGTTCTTAATTATTCAGTTTAATTAAAAAATCGTTTTTTTGCAAATTATTCAGCAGATTTAGGAAAATGAGAAAGGGAGAGATGATATTAGAAAAAGAAAAAGATTGGTTTGAATCATGGTTTGATACCACTTATTATCACACTTTGTATCAGGATAGAGATGATTCAGAAGCAAAATTATTCATTGATAAACTAATCGCTTTTCTGAATCCTAAACAAACTGCTCAAATCTTAGATTTAGCATGTGGAAAAGGAAGACATTCTATTCATTTAGCAAATAAAGGGTTCGAAATTACAGGAGTTGACTTGTCAAAAGAAAGTATTTTATTTGCAAAACAATTTGAACAAGTAAATCTTCACTTTCATGAACATGATATGAGAAACCTTTTTCGAGCCAATCACTTTGATTATATCTTGAATTTATTTACAAGTTTCGGATTTTTTGATAATGATGAAGAACATGAAAAAACTTTTCTAAATATTGCTAAAGGATTAAAAAGTGACGGTTTATTTGTTTTTGATTTTTTAAATTTTTATAGAGTTTATGATAATTTAATACCAATTGAAACGAAAACAATAGATGGAATTACTTTTAATATAAAACGATTTATTAAAGATGGATTCATTTATAAACAAATAGACTTCGACGCTGATGGACAATCTTGGTCTTTTGAAGAAAGAGTTAGAGGTTTTAAAGTAGAAGAATTAGAACAAATGTTTAAAAATGTAGGATTAAAAATCTTACATACTTTTGGAAATTATGATTTAGAAAATTATAAAAAATCATCTAAAAGATTGATTATAATAAGCAGTTTGGAAACAAATCAATCACCAAACATTGATAAACCAAAATGATAGATTACGACATACAGTTATTCTTTTTAATTAATCGGGTTTGGACGAATGATTTTTTAGATTTGGTTTTACCATTTTTGAGAAATAAAGTTTTTTGGGCACCGCTTTATTTATTTTTAGCATCTTTCCTTTTAATTAATTTCAAAAGAAAAGGGCTTTGGATAATTATCTGTTGGTTAGCAACTGTTGGAGCAACTGATTTTGTGAGTAGTAAAATAATGAAACCAACTTTCAAAAGAGATAGACCTTGTCAAAATGTAAATATCAATCATGCCGTCCGAAACTTGATTCACTGTGGACCAGGAAAAAGCTTTACTTCCTCTCATGCAACGAATCATTTTGGAATCGCCATATTTTTTGCCTTACTATTTGCAAAACGACGTAAATGGATTTGGGGTTTAGCAATTTTTTGGGCAGGAATAATTAGTTATGCTCAAATTTATGTTGGTGTTCATTTCCCACTTGATGTAATCTGTGGTGGAATAATAGGTTCACTCATTGGTGTTTTTATGGCAAATGTTTGCCGACGATTTATTGAAATACCTTTTTCTTAAAATAAGAACCAGAAATAGAATCAGCTACAAAAATAGCTGATTCTATTTCTGAATTTGATTCTGAATATAAAATGGAAATATTAGATTATTTTTTATTGTTTTCCTCAGTCATCATAGGTGGCGGATTAGCTTTTTATTTGCGTCGAAATAACAAAAATTTGATGCAATTAATATTATCCTTTAGTGGTGCTTATATTTTAGGAATTACTTTTTTACATTTAGTGCCAGAAACGTACGAAGTTGGCGGAGTCAATACTGGTTTATTTGTTTTATTAGGTTTTTTCATTCAAATATTATTAGAGCAACTATCAAAAGGAATAGAACATGGTCATATCCATGCTTTACATTCTACTACTGCTGCTGCTGCCTTTGCGGTAATGGTCGGTTTGTGTTTACACTCATTCATAGAAGGAATGCCACTTTCGGGTTATGAAGATATGCATGCACATCATGGACATGACCACGGTCATAGTCATACACACGACCATGGGTCTAATTTCTTACTTTGGGCAATTATTTTACATAAAATCCCAGCTGCTTTTGCTTTAGGTGTTTTGTTATTAATAAGCGGATTCAAAGATAGAACTGTCGTATTATACTTAACTATTTTTGGTTTAATGTCTCCATTAGGTGCAGGTTTAGGAGCATTATTAATGTCTTCAGATATTATTAATAATGCTATTATGGTCAATATTATGGGCGTTGTAATCGGTTCTTTTCTACATATTGCGACAACTATTTTATTTGAAACCGATACAAATCACAAAATTCCAATTAATAAATTGATTGCCATTGCAATTGGTTTAGGAATTTCTTTATTAACAATGCATTGATGTAATGAATGATTGATAAAAATGAAAAGCCTACTTCAAAATTTGAAGTAGGCTTTTTTAGTTATTATTTGACTTTAGTCAATTACTTAACCGCATTGTACATTACCTCAACTTGTTCTTTCGTTGGAATTTCTGTTAATAATTTTTGGAAAATGTATTTATTATCACCCGAAATCACAATATGCTTGAAATCATAAGAAATCGTATCATAATTCTCTTCATAAATAAATCCGTCCATATCTTCAGAAATTAATTTTGAAAACCCATCTATAGATTTTGAAAATTCTAATTCTTCCGCTTTTACTGTAGCAACATCAACTGAAGTTGTAGGAGATTTTACAACTTGAATTTTGAAATAAGACGCTGTATCTACTATCCAAACTTCACCATCACCAGAAGGTTTAGTAATTGCAGCACTTTCAGGAGCTTCAATCGTAATTGGAACTCCGTATTTTAATAAATCAACCTCAACTAATTTCAATGCATTGTCATCCTGACAAGCAAATAAACCTAAAACACAAAGGATTAAAACAACCTTTTTCATATTATTTCTTTTAATGCTTTTTGAAAAATTTTCACAAATTTAAAATTTAATACCCGAAATTAACTTTTACGGTTTAGTTTTTGGTATTAATAAATTTTTAATATGTATTTTTAATAATATCTTTGCATATACACAATATACAAAATCAGTAAATCTTACGATTTTATTTTTATTAACAACCACTTTTTATTAAAAAATTTTAAATAAGCTCGCTATGAGGCATTTACTGTTTACATTACTAATTTCAACAATATTTATAAGTCAAACCTATGCTCAAAACACTGCTTCTGTTCAGATAGAAGGCTATGTTTTTGCAGAGGATAATTCTGGTTATTTAAGAGGTGCTACAGTCACTTTATTAACTGCTAATAAAACCTTTAGAGGAGAAGTTACTACAGATAAATTAGGCAAATTTGAATTCAATGCAAATATGACTGAAACTTACTTATTAAGAGTAAGAATAGCTGGATTCAATGAGGAAGAATTAATAATCAATCCTGCCAAAGAAGCCAAAGATGGGAATATATTTTTGAATGTAGAAATGAAGAGAGCGCCAGGATATACATTTGAAGCTACAATTGCCGAATGGCGACCAGAACACAGTACACGTCCTGTTGATGCAATTGAAGGTGCTACAATTGAGATTTATAATAGACTCGTAAAGAAGTAGTTTTAGAACTAAAAGAACATCAATATCATACATTTCATTTTAGAATGGAACAAGCCAATAAGTATGTTATTTTAATACGTAAAGAAGGTTATTTCAATAAGCGAATTGATGCCAATATTTCTATTGATGGTTGTATTTTATGCATCGAAGGCGTTGGAATTACACGACCTGGCGTAGCAGATAA
>CAZEOC010000337.1:0-4884 GCA_964513525.1 uncultured Saprospiraceae bacterium
AAGCACAAGCCCAACCTTCTCTAACCATCTGACGAGAATTAATCATTCTATAGTTTCGAGTAACATTATCATTAGCAACAGATCTCCAATGTACAGCATGTGCTAATTCATGAACAGTTGTTTTGTAAATATCATAGTAGAACTCTGTCTTTTCTCCAATCTTAATATCATTAAAAAATATGCTTAACCAACCCGCAGGTGTAGACATTAAAGAAGAACGAATCATATGACAATAACCAGCATTATTTATAGAGGCTCTTATTTTCACATAAGGAGGATTCGGAGTACCAAATTCGAACGGAAAATCTAATTGTGAGTCCCATACACCTCTAAAAATAATTTTCCACAAGTAAGAACTCATGCCTCTCCATGATGTATAGCTCCAAGCTCCAAACTTTTTGGACCATCTTTGTAAGCAGTTATAGTACCTACAGCACTACCGTTTATCTTTGCAAAACTATTTGTAAATTTCATTTGATAATTTACATAATTTTTAAATCTATAGTTAATATAGTAAAATCCTATTGTGTTTGTATTCGCACTTCTTATAGTGAACCATCTTCTTGCAGTAATCTTTACACCAGGTACACCTTCCGTATTTATGCCATCAAGATTATTCTCAACTCGCATGAAACCCGATGGTCTAAATTTACTTTTTTCTTGATACAATTCAGCTTCATTTCCAGTCAGTTGAAAAGCTTCTGCTTCTAACATATCTAACCAACTCTCTCTACCAGCTATGGTAGAATCTAAATCTGTTTCAGGTAAATATAAACTATCCAAAATTTCATAATTAACGGTGTTTGGTAATTGATAATTTAATGCGACAGCGGTATATTGAGGTGTCGGCATATCTTCGGGAATATTCGGGTCGTGATAGTGAATACCTGGTTCTAAAATATCACAATCTAAAGGATAATAAAACAAGTTCATTTCCTCATTTTTTTCTAAATTATTCAAGATGCTAACTTCTGCGGTATCTTGTGGCAAAAACTTGATGTACAAATGTGTTGTTCTGACAGTAATATCTTTTTCTCCTCCTTTGTTGTTACCACCTAAATTAGTATAAGCTTGTCGCATCGTAGCTGTTTTAAATGGGTTTTCTTTTCGTTCTCCGATGACTGTTTCTCCTTCAAGATTTTCAAATTCCTCCTCTGTTTCATTACTTTTGGGAATGCTATTCAAACTTTGAGTGAAGTCTTCTTTCTGACAGCTTGAAAATAAAAATAGGCTTAGCACATGGCACATGGCACATGGCACATGGCACAAATTTAATTTGTTTTAGTTTCATTTTTAATAGAATTTTTGATAAAATGTTAATTAATAAATTAAAGATAATATTTTTCACTTGTAAAAGTAAAAAACAAATTAATTTAATATTAATAAAATATAATATTTGAAAATTAGTGTTACCAATGGTTTTGGAAAGAGAAAATCATTAAATAAAAAATATGAAACCATACTTAAACATAAACGAACAACTAAAATTACAACAACCAGATTTAGTATATTCAGCAGATTTATTTGAATTGGTAAATCAAAATCGGGAATATTTACAAAAGTGGTTACCGTGGGTTGCGAGTACGAAGAGAGTAGAGGATTCTCAGGAATTTTTAAAGAATGCAATTCGATTTTCTAAAGGTGGACAACAATTACATACCTTGATTATTTATGAAAATGAATTAGTTGGTTTAGTTGGTTTTAATACAATTCGAAAAGCACATCAAAAAGCAGAAATTGGATATTGGATTTCTGAAGATATGCAAGGGAAAGGTATTGTGACAAAATCAGTTCATAGATTGGTTCATTATGGATTTCATCAAATGAATCTAAATCGAATGATTATTCGGGTAAATACGGCAAATATTGCAAGCCAGAATGTTGCGAAAAGATTAAATTTTAAATATGAAGGCACGCTTCGACAATCCTTGAAAGTCAATAATGAATTTACAGATATGCAAATCTATGGTTTGTTGAAAAGTGAGTTTATTTAAATGTTATCGTATTAATAAAACATCGCCCGAAAGTTGGTAAGATTTCGTTTCGTCAGGAGCGATTAAATCGAATTTCAATGTCCAAACATAAACTCCGTTTTGTGCTGCTTTACCATTTACCGTTCCATCCCAACCATTGAAACCATCATATTCATCTGATTGATAAAATAAATTTCCCCAACGGTCAAAAATCATAAATTCGTAATTTGTAATTGGCTGTTCTGTAGCAAAAAATGGAAATAATTCATCATTTCTACCATCAAAATTTGGTGTAAAAGCATCTGGAACTAAGGCTTGAGCGTCGCATTTTTGTTCATCTATAAAAATCTCGAAAATAGTTGTGCCGCATTCATAATTTAAACTAAAAGTATGTTTCCCACCAGTTTCAAATCGTCGTTTCGTTCCTGTAATTCCGTCTTCCCAAACCGGTTCAAAATTTTCAATTTTAATTGCTCCAAAATAAGTTGACGCATCAAAATCTAAAAATCCGTCTTCTTTACAAAAAAGCAAAGTATCAGTAATGTAATTAGGAAAAGGAATCAACTCTACATTATCCATATTGTAGTAAGACATACTAAACCAAGGGTCTGGAAATGAACCGATACAAGGCGCTACTGCATCGAAACTATCTATTGTTAAACTAAAACCAAGATGATTTTCACCACCATTAGCAATGAAACAACCCCAAACATTTGTCCATAAATCTGTTTTGAATGTATCGGTAATCGCTGGAGAATCTAAGGTTAATACATTTTCTGCAAATACTTGAGTTGCAGCACCTCTTATATCAATATCAGAACGTACTGTATCTATACTGGTATAAACTTGTAAAGCAAAAGGTGGATCACTCGGACAGTATAAAGGAAAAATATCTTCTTCGGGATGTCCTTTTCCTCGATAACGAACATCTGTACTGAAATAATAGGCTTGTTCGGGTTGAAGTGCCTCCGACAAAACTGTTCCAAAAACCTCTGAACCCATTGTGAAATCTGCACGAAAAACGCCCCAAAAACCAATAAAACCATTACCATAATAAGGATAAGTCCAAAATTGATTCACGGTACTTGTTCCACCATTATTATACTCACATTCTGGTAAGTAAAAATCAACAGTCGTATTTCCAGCTGCATACCAATAGTCAGAACCTTGTAAACTCACGAAATGTGGCGGACAATCTATATTGTTATGAATAGAGAATGTACCATCAGGAATTAAGTTTTGAGTAATTCCAAACTGCGTAATCATTAGTAAAATGAAAAGAAAAAGCCACTTTTTCATAATTGATTTTTTTCAGTTGATAAATAGAACTTTTATTATTTATAGTGGACATTTATAAATCAATATTCTACTTATGTGCCTAACCATTTTGCACCATATTTTTCTACCAAAACATTATCATAATAATCCGCTCGTTCAAATAAATTTTGGAATAAAATAGAACCTGTTTCCATATTCAAATCTCGCTCAAATATTAATAACGATAAAACAATATCAATACCTTTAACACTAAAGTTAAGTCCTTTTAATAAGTAATTTTGTTCTAAAAGAAATTGATACAAAGCATCAGAAGGCGCTTCTGGCAGTTGACACAAGATTGCATCTCCAATGATGTAACCATCTTTCTCATTATAGATAATTTGAATCGTTGCACTTCCTTGTTCTACTTCCCAAGCATTTGGTCCTTTTCGGCTTAGTTCTATCTGATAACCAGTTTGCTTTAATAAATTTTCAATTGTTAGCGCAATTCCATATGGTTCATAATTATCTATTTCTATGACTAATGAGTCTTTACATTTTGGACATTTATCGTTACTAATTTCATTTTCAGCCACTAACTCTTGACAATTGTAACATTTGATAATCGTATTATTCGGAAAGTTGAGTTGATACTTTTGAAAGTTAATCAAAGATTGAATAAGATAATCACCCGAAAGCGCAAAAGCAAATGTGTCATTAATGCTATATAGTGCCGAATTCAATCCTAAAATTCGATTCTCATCATCTAAGATAGGCGAACCACTTTGCTCTGAAACGATTGCAGTATCTAATTCTAAATAAGTTACTTTATCAATCTGCTCAATTGTATCAAGCAATCCCGTAGTGACAATATTTTGGTAAGAACCTAATGGAATATCTGCTATCCAAACAGGAATTTCTGTCAGTATTGTTTCCAGATTAGCAATTTCTAAATACTCCGTTGACCATTCTTTGGGTAATTCTATAAAAGCAATATCTAAAATCGCATCTAAATACAAAACCTTCAAATAAGCTTTTCCGAATTGACTCTGAACGACTACTCTTTGATGTCCTCTCACGATGTGTTCGCAAGTTACAATCAAACGACCGCTCTCTAATATAAAGCCCATTCCAATACTACTTGGTGTGGAAATCTTAACTAAAATTTCTGTATAATTTGGATTCATCATATTTCTTTTATCAAGAATAGTAAGTTCTTATTTTGCTATCGCTAATTGGGATTGTAACACTAATTATATTCAAAATCGTTATCCAATAAATCAAATTTACGGTATAAAATGGCTTTCGCCAAAACATCCGCTCACCGATGGATAAACTACGAATAATATAGTAAACTATCCTTTTAGTTGGAAGGCTTACTATCCAATTTTAAAACACTCAACTTCTAACATACCTCAACAATAAAACAACAGGATAAAAAATTGGTAGCATTTTAATGCGCACTTTGGTAAATTAGGAATACCATTTTATTAAAATTTCTTCTTTTTCCTTAATGAAAAAGAAGCAAAAAATCAAGGCTTGATTAATTTCTTAACGGCTGGAAGTATTGAAAAAACTAAACAATCCGAAACTCGCTATGCTCAAACAGCGGCTTGTTCTTAACGTTTTTTCAATACTTCCAACCTAAAATTAA
>CAZEOC010000338.1:0-4848 GCA_964513525.1 uncultured Saprospiraceae bacterium
AATGATTGAAAATTAATATTTAATCATTTTTTTTATCAAAATGATAATTTATAACGAATGTGATAAAAATTGATGAGATTTTAATTAATAAAAAAAGGTATTAGATATATGAATATCTAATACCTTTTGGATGATTTTTTCCAGAAAAGATTAATTTCTAATTTCCAAAATCTTTAAAATTGGACGCATATCTGGCGTTAAAATAATTTCTGTTCTACGATTCAATTTACGTTTCTCATTTGTATTATTTTCTGTAACTGGAGAATATGGTCCTCGACCACTTGGAACAACTCGCCAAGCATAAACACCATTTTGAACCAAAATATCAGCTACAGAAGCTGCACGTAAGACACTTAAATCCCAACTACTTCTAATTCCAATTCCTTTGACAGGCTTGCTGTCAGTATGCCCTTCAATATTAATAATTATATCAGGTTGATTATTTAATACTTCAGCTAATTGCTTCAAAGCAGTTTTTCCATTTTTACCAATAGTATAATTACTTTTGCCATAAAGTAAGGCTTCTGAGAATGAAATATAAACTTTCCCATTCTTTACAACTACACTAATATCTTCTGAATTTATATCATTTAATGCAGTTGCAGCAATATTCTGTAAAGTATCTAAAACTGCATTTTGTTTATTAACTAAATCTTGAAATTTATCTAATTCTTTAGTCTTATACCCTAATAATTTTTCTTTCTGTTTTAATTTCTGCTCTTGTTCTTTCAAGAATTCATTTCTTCCTTCAATTGCATATTCTTTCTGAGTCAATTCCTTTTCTAAAGCTCTTAATTTTTTTGAAAGTGTTGATTGAGTGTAGTTAGAAAATTCTTCTAAATTGTCATTTCTTTTATTGACACTTCGAAGCTCATTTGCTAAATAAGCAGTGTCTGATTCTAACTCTCTATTGATTTCATTCGCATTTTGTAACGCATTTTCAGTTGTTACATATCGAGCTTGCATTTGAGCATATTTCTTTTTAGAAATACAAGATGATAGAAATATTATTATTAAACCATTGATTATTAGTAGTATATATCTTTTTTTCATAATTGTAAAGTATGATGAAGTTATTACTTCGCAGCCTTATGTTTGACAGAAGAAGGAACTTCTGGTTCTTTTTAGTAAGAACCGAAATAACGCCTTGCAAACCATTCTAAACTCAAAAGCAATAATATTAAAAAGAAAATCCATTTTAAATTAATAACAGAACGAGTTTGTGTTGTGTTATAAATTACTGGTTTTATCGTATTTTGAGTTGCAATAGAATCTGCAATCGCTAATAAATTATTTTGATAGAAAGTTGTACCACCATATTTTTGACTCATTAAGCGTAATAAATTATGGTTTGCAGTAGTTTCAAATCCTTCTAATTGAATTGGACGAATAGAGAATTTTCCATTGTATTTCAACTGTTCTCCATTGGTATTCGCTGAACCAATATAAGTATAACTTCCTACTGGAAATAGACCAGCATCTAATGTATAAGCATTTTCAGTTTTAGTCATTGTAAAGTTGAAATTTCTTCCATCTGCATTTGTGATTTTCAAACTCACATCCGCATCATTTACTAATTCATAACTCTGATTATATAATTCTGCATCAAAATAGATACGTTCATTTTCGTTGAAAATATTCTTATTGACAACAACTCTGAATTTTCGTTTATCTTCTTTTAATGTTAGATATTGAATAGTTTTACCGAATAATTCATCAAAAATATCATGATTTTGATGTTGTAAATAATCGAATAATCGCCATTTCCAAAAACCTTCTGCTGCAAAAACACCTTTTTTAATACCATTTTCTTCACCAAAAGATAATAAAGGATAATTTGTCTCAACAGAACCAATCTTTTGGTATAACAAGGTTTGAGCTTTAGCCGAAGCTTTGAAATCACCAAAAGGAGCGATTACAGGTGGAAATTTCCTGATTTCTGCTTTTATATTTTCATCAATTGTAAATAAATTAAAATTCTTACCAACAAAAGATTGAATTTCATTCGTGTTTCGAGTATTCGCATTTACAGTCAAAATATCTTGACTTTGATTTAGCGCTTTGATATTTGTTTGATTACCAACAATATATAAACGAGGAATTTTGCGGTCATTTAATTGACGCATAATCGAACTTACATCTCGAGAAGCACTCGGAACTTGATGTAAAACAGCAAAGTCAAAATCAGCTATGTTTTCACGGAAATTACTAAGATAAGCAACCGTGATTTCATAATTTTTATTTTTAGAAACTGTCTGACGAATAGCTGCAATATCTGGATGTGGAGCATTGGCAATAACTAATATTTTCTGTCTTGCATCTAATACATCTACAAAAATATCTTGAACATTATTTTTGGTTGTTGCTTCGCCTTTTATTGGTGAAACTTGTATTCTATATTGCTGAACACCACTTTGTTCTGCGTCCAAAATTACTTCTTGTGTAAAGAAGAAATCTTTATTATTAATTGAAATTGGAAAATCTTTTATTTTTCTGGTTTTACCACTTTTTTCTACTTTAGAAATAGATAAAACAGTATTAGAAGCTAAAGCATTTTGAGCGGTAACATCAATCTGAATACCGAATTTGTCTCCCAAATAAGCGATTTTATTATGAAAAACACGTTTTAAAACAATATCACGTTTTGGTGTTGTATCACCTAAAGCAACTGTGTAAATCGGAACATTTAATTTTGTTCCAGCATAAATTGGATTATTTCCTTCATTATAAATTCCATCAGTTGCCAATACGATAGCACCTAAATTTTGATTGCTATAAAGGTCATAAACTTCATTCATTAATGCCGAAACATTACTCACTTTATCATTGTATTCAAAATCAATTCCTTCTCGAACATTTTCGCCAAAAGCATATTCTTTAACATCGTATTTTTCAGCTAAACGACTTTTTAAAGAAGTAAAATCATTTTGGTAAGTAGTCGTATCACCTTTTAGTTCTGCACCAACTGATTCAGAAGCATCTTGTGCCAAAATCACAACTGGTTTTTTAGTATCTGTCGTAAGTGATTTCAATAAAGGCGATAGCAATAACAGGCTAATTATCGTAACCGATAAAAAACGAGCTGCTGCCAAAGCATAAGTTAACCATTTTGGATGTTCTTTGAATTGATTATTACGATAATACAAAATCCCTGCATATAACAAACCCGCTGCTACACAAAAGAAAACAAACCAAACTGGATATTCAAAGGTGATATTATTCATGTTCTGGATACTTGATGCTGGATTTTGAATACTTCATACTTGATGTTGGTTTATAATGAATTTATTTCATCTTCTTTCCAATATCAAAAAAAACGTATTCTGTTTCCAGTTAAAATGCTAATTTAAGCTAATTTAGTTAATATCAGAAATTGATATTTTTTATGATACTTTTTTAACGAAATCTTTTGTTTTTAATGAAAGCTGGGAATTACCCGATTAACTCCAAGCATCATCTTCCATACATTCTACTAATTCTTCAAATTTAATATCTAAATGGTCTGCATCATAAGTACATTCGCCATTTTTGATTAGTAATAATTGCGGAGATTCATGATGAACTTGAAAAACATCTGCAATTTCAGCAGCAATTTTTCTATTATTAATAATATCTAAATAATAAGCATTAACTTCATCTGCTTTATACTCCCAATCTTGTTCCAAAGTATATTTCATCATATCACTGGTATAACAAGTTGTACTATGCTTATAAATTATACAAGGTATATTTTTAGAGGTATTAATAATCTCCTCAATTTGATTGATAGTTGTAATATTAATCCAGTTCATTATCATTTTTAATGCAAAAGTAAGAAAGTCTCAATTATAAAAGAGGAATAGAACGAGTTGAATGCATGATTGTTTTTAACTGCTTAATGCTTTTGTCTAAGAACTTACATTTGGTTTGTACTGACAATAATTAGACTATTTTTAACTTATCTTTCAAAGGTGTATTAGTATAATTGTTTTATACAAAAAAATCATAATGATAAATATATCTCCAGTCAAAATATTATTCAAAACCTCAATTTTAATATTGATGGCTTTAAGTTTTTTGAATTTAAGCAGTCTACCTAAAGGCGTTTCAAATGTTGAAATTTGTGATAATGGTATTGATGATGATAATGATGGATTTATTGATTTAAATGATGATGAATGCATATGTGAAACGGTAGATTATCGGTCAATGATTCCAAATCCATCTTTTGAATCTTATAATTGTTGTCCTTACAAAACAGAACAAATGAATTGTGTAAATGACTGGAGTCAAGCATCTTCAGCGACTACAGATTATATGAATCACTGCGATTGGATTGATGCCACTTTTTTCACACCTCCAATTCCATTTCCTGATGGAGATGGAATTGTTAGAATAATCAACGGTACTTTTGATGAGCAAAAAAACTATAAAGAATATGCTGGAGTTTGTTTAAAATCACCAATGAGAAAGGATTCTCTTTATCAATTTGAATTTTATTTAGGATTTATTGAAAAAAGTTTATCGCCTAATATTAACATTGCTTTTTATGGAGCTGCGGCTTGTGATAATTTACCATTTTCAACTGGTTTAGAGTTTGATTGTCCAAGTAGATATCTTGATTGGACATTGTTAGAATCGGAAGTAGTCACCAATGATGGTGGCAATAAATGGAAAAAAGTTACTTTAACAATTATTCCAGATAGAGATATTAATGCAATAGCAGTTGGTCCAGATTGTCAAAGAGTTAATGCAAAATCATTCTATTATTTCTTAGACCATTTTGTATTAAACGATAAAAGTGATTTTGATTTTTTTCCAATAGAAACCGTTTCGCCTTGTTCTGAAGATTTTAGATTTGGTGTGAAA
>CAZEOC010000339.1:0-4838 GCA_964513525.1 uncultured Saprospiraceae bacterium
TTTCAAAAATATAGGAAGTCTTTTCCTTTTATTTTGAGATGCCTACCTGTCGGGTCTTTTCACAAAGACTCAACTTCTTAAAGATTCCGTTTCAAAGTCAGGGAGATTCCGAATAAAATAGATTGGCGAAATAGTCAATCTATTTTTTCGGAATGACGGACTATTTTTTGATTGTTAATTGTTAATTGTTAATAATTTGAAATAATAATTTTCATTTTGAATATAATTCTAAAAACTCGCTCTAACACTTGCTCTGCCTACATGAATGACATTCGCTGCTCCAGTTTTTCGACCTTCATAACTTATTAATAATTGAATATTTCGAGCAATCGCTCGATTGAAGGTCAAATTCCAAATGAAGTTTTGACCATTTTGTAAACCTTCTAACATCGTGAATTCGACGGGTGTATTCGACGCGCCAGAATAGTTGACATCGACATAATTGAAATTCAATCGATAAGAACTTTTCGTTGCTTTATTATACGTCAATTCTAATTTCCCTTCATTCGCAATAGCGGTTTCTCCAGCGGTTTCAATGGCATTTTTGCTGTTTTTATAGCGATATTTTAATTCTGCTCGGAAAGTTCGTTCAAAAGCAAAAAGCGAAAGTTTGGGTTCTATTTCTTGAAAATCAATATTATAATCTCGACTATCAAACAATTCAGAATCATTAACGAGTTGTCCGACTGTAGTTTTAATTTCAAAATTGACGGTTTTCGTCATATTCCATCGGACTTTCAAAAAGCTTTGTTGACTGCTTCGGCTTTCAAAACCAGTTGTCAAAATCACTCTATTTCCATTATTAAAATAACCTAATTCGGCACTGAATTTTGGATTCGTTCGATTAAAAAATAAAGAATGTCGAACATTTGCCGTCAAGGAAACTAAGGCAGAATCGGAGATTTCCGTTTGAAAAGGATTCCAAGTCGTGACATCGGGCGCAAGTAGTACTTTTCGATTAATTTGCCAAGCAGATTGTGTCGCAAATCTTGCTAAAAACTTTTTAAAGCCTTTTTGATTAAACCAAACTGCTTTCGGATTGACGCCCAAACTTTGGTTGAATTGAACTGTATTTGTTCGGATAAATTCATTCGTAAACGTCGCAATTCTAATATGATTTGCTTGGTCTTGAAAGGCGGCAATTTCAAATTCATCAACTTGTTTGATACTATCTTGATTTCTATCAATCCAAGTATAACTTCCTTGTCCTGCCTCAACTTCGATATAATTGAACTGAATTTTCTGTTCTTGTCCCGAGCTAATTTCATAAGTTGTATTCGAGCGAACTAAACCTTTTTTGACGCTCAATACATATTCTAATCGTCCTAAATAGGTTTCTTGCGGCTCAATTTCTGTAATTGATTCGTCGGTAATCGTCAAGTTCCGATAGGTAAAATTAAAGCGTAAATTCGAAGCGGCAGACTTTCGCCATTGACCTTGTAGATTCGCTTCATTCGCTTTTGTAATTTCCTCAAAATCGGTTTCGATTGGCAAATAATCCAATCGTTGTTGTACATTAAACGTCAGTTGAAAATTATTTTTTTGCGGACTTTTAATATAAGCTCTCGCCAAATCATAATGAAAACTTGCAGCAGAAAGTGTATCAACTCCTTGACCAAAACGTTGGTTTTTCTCTCGTTCGCCATAAACGCCGATTTGCCAATTATTTAATTGCTCAAAGGTTTTGGTCAAATTGATTTTTGGTCTTGAAAAAATCGATTTCCCACTCAAATCTTCACTTGTTAAATAATTCATTTCTACTCGAATATTCCAATTTTTTGGTCGAGCAATAAATGCGGCATAATTCCGTAAACCGTTGTATAAACTATCTTTCAAGAAAGTGGAGAAATCATATTTTAGCGTTCCAATGGCATTATTTTTCAGCGTAAAACCTGCCGAAATTAAATGTTCGTCTGAAGCCGCTAAACCAGTTGTATTCCAATCTCGGGTAAATTCTCGTTTTCGATAAGGATTTAGCGGATTGAAAGTTCGTTGAATAAATTCATAATTAGCGGAAAGTGTGAGTTCATTTTTTCTAATTTTCACGGAATCATCTTCTCCAAAAATCAACCGATTTTCATAACCAGTCGTAAAACCCAAACCAATATTATCTGTACCTTGTACATCTGATAATCGGTTTAAATCTCGATTACTAAGTGAAATTTCCGAACGAATTTTTGAGTTTTTGGTGAGTTGATATTTTCCGCCAAGCGTAAACATTTGTTGCTGATTCGGTGCAACTAATTTGATAATCGGTTCATGCGTTCCGTTTGGTGTTCCAGTCAATAAATCGGGCGCAACCCAACTAAAAACGGTTCCGTTTGCCGCAGATTGTAACCGTACATAATTCCCATTTCCTAAACCAACTTCCGAGAAAATTGCCTCAAACATCGCACTATCTTCATTGGTCGAATACACCAAAATACTATCAAAAAATAAACCGCTAATCAGTGTATCCACCATTTTGTACAAAATCCTATCCGACCGAAATTCTGCGGTATCAATACTGGTTACCAAAGCATTTCCCGTAGCATCAGAAATTGTTCTCAAAGCTGCTTTTTGCACTTCGCTGAGTTCGCCTTGAACAGTTGGTGTTTTTCCATCTTGTTCATTATAAGCATTAAAATTTAGTTGTAAACGCTCAGTTTGATAATCTAAATTAAAGGCTAAAAGCGACCGTTGATATTCATTATTTGTATATTCAAATTCCACCAAAACCCGAACATCTTTGGTAATCAAACGATTTGCGGTAAAGCTAATTTCACCACGATTATAGTCGATAATGTAATCGTTATTTTGTCCACGAGTTAGCAATTGTCCATCTAAAAAAACCTTTTCTGTTCCCGATAATACGATGATAAATAATTCACCATCATTGCCCAATAATTTATACGGCCCTTGATTTCCTTCTTGCGTTGCTAAGGTATTTCGACCGAATTTTCCTCGTGAAATTGCTGCACTTGCAGACGAAATTAATTTTCCTTTTCCCACTTCATTATCCGACTCAAAAGTCAACCCTTGTAGCTTTTTATAATAATTCATAAAGTAGGAATTCGGGCGTTGTAGTTCGTAATCTCCAGCCGTTAATTTGACATTTTTTCTTTTTAATTGAATAAATAAGCGGTCAAATTCATTCAATTGTTGGGTATTCCCTTCGGCTTGTAGCGGAATGTTATTATCAGAAATTGCACCTAAGATTTCAATATCGTCGCCTAATTTTCCAGCCATTTGTAAGTTAAAATTAGAATTAACAACCAAATCTTGATTGTTTCCAAAGGAAATTCCACGTTCAAAACTTCCGTTATAACTCAAACCTGGCGCTTCTATTATGCCCGAATTTTTACTGTAAGGATTATATTCAAAACCTGCAATTCTTTCGCCTTCGTCCAAACCTCGCCAAGTCGAATCTTTCCGAAAAGTCACAAAACCAAAGTCCACAGGAAAAACTCTATAAGTAATTTCTAATTTTTGATAAGTCGCTTTTTTTAGGTTTAATAAATAATTATTCTCTACTTGAAAATCAGTAGAATCTAATTGCTGATTCGTCATTAAATTATTAATAATCAAAGAATTAGGTAAAATAGTTAAACTGTCTAAATATAGCGTATCAGCATTAAAATTATTGATATATTTTACTCGAAGATTGGAGGTCGGATTTGACGTTTGAGTTTTTTGTAATTTAATATTGGGCTTATTCAGACTTAAAGAATCTTGTGCAAAAGCAACATTCTGAATTATTAAAAATAAAAAAAACAACCAACCAAAACGATTTGTCATTTGTGTTTCCCTTATTTTTAATTGTTTAACCATCGAGTTAATATAAATAAAATTTGATATATGAAAAGTCTATTTTTAATAAAAGCTAAATATCATAATCTAACTTGTTTGAATCCTAAATCATAAAAATAGAACGTTTGATAAATTTATTTATACATTTTAAGTCTTTAAAAGTTTGTAGATTTTTTGACACTTCGTAGAAAAGTTGGGAATGAGTTGGGTAAATGAAGAACTTCAATCTAATAAGAAACAATCATCCAATAAAAAAATCCTATAAGGTTTTGAAGCCTTATAGGATTTTTTTATTGTTGAAAGCAGACTTTTGAAAGTCTATTTTCTATAATCTTCTTTTACGTTTTCCTTTTTTGTAACGAATGATTTTTGCATTTGGATAGCGACTTGCTAATACATATTCTAAGAATTTTTCAGCACCTTCTTTAGTTCTGAATTTTCCCATCATATAACAATATTTAGGATTAGTATTTTCTTCTAACATCAAATCACCAAATTCAGCAAATAAAGAATTAGTATCCGACAATTTTTCCATTGAAGTTGTTAATTGAATACTGTATCCTGTGTATTCAGCTTTGTTGAAGATAGTCGCACGTTTTCCAATAAATTTTGCTTTTTTTGTTGCGTTTGCACTTGTTTTAGTTGTTACTGAAACAACCTCTCCGAAAGCACCAAAAACAGCAGCTCCTTTAGCTGTTGATTCTTCCAAATCGATTGGCATATCTAATTGGTCAATCTGAGCAAAAGCAATCGTTGTAAGGCATAAAGCAATAATAATCGTAGTTAATTTTTTCATGGTGGTAATATTTTATAATAAAAGCAGTAATTTTAAGTAAGTATGCTTGTCACTAATTCAAGTAAAGTGCCAAACTTTGAAAAAAAGTCCAAATTATGGAAAACAAAACTCCAGCTAATTTACAAATGACTGAAAATCAAATATTTAAACATTCGAAATAAAATTATTATTTATTTCATTGCTGTTTTCTCTAAGCACCATAAATGAAAAAGAAAGTTTATCTTTGGAAAAATTTTTATTAAAATGGAATTAT
>CAZEOC010000340.1:0-4833 GCA_964513525.1 uncultured Saprospiraceae bacterium
GCAAAAAAATAACTGCGTTATTTATACCCGTTTAATTATGTCCAGGTACTTAAAAAAACAGAGTCGATTTTCTGAACCATTTGGTTATCAAATTAGGTTTGGAAAACCGACTCCGTTTGTAGAAAATTATGATTTCAGTATTCTCTCAAGGTATTGTTTAATAGGTAGTTGATTATAAAAGTCGCCGTTCGATAATTAATTTTTTACCTTTAAAATTACATGGCAGCTTCCAACATCGTTTTCAACATATCAATTCCTTTTGTATAAAATTCCTCATCGTAAGAAATGCCATTAAAAGCGGCTGAAATTGTTACATTTTCTTCGGGATAATGCAATAGAAAAGCATTGTAAGCAGAAGTACTGCCCGAATGTCCGAAAGCACGACCAAATTCAGTATCATAAACTTCAACGCCATAACCATAAAATTCCTCTTCCCAATTTGGATAAGTATAACCGTCAACATCGACTAAGTTTTCAGTCATTTGCTGAAAAGCAGCGTCTGAAATAATCGTTTTATCAAAAATCGCATGAATAAAAGCGTTTAAATCTTGCATATTAGAAGCAATTCCGCCGTCACCTGTTGCAGCATCAGAAACTGCATTTGGCATAATATCATAAGATTGATTGCCACGACTTGCCAAATATGGACGAACAGTTCCAGTCGGAATAGGATTGCTTTCTGTTCCCATACTTGTATTTTGTAAGCCCAAAGGTTCAACAATGTGTTTATCTACGGCTTCCCAAAGTCTCATATTTCGAGCGTTTTCGATGACTAATCCTAATAAAACATAATTAGAATTAGAATAAGTATGTTCTGCTCCAGGTGCATGGTCAGCAGCTTTTCCATAGATATATTCTAATTTTTCTCGCTGTGTAAGCGTATAATTAGGAATATTTAAAGCATCGACAAAATGTTCTATTCCTAAATAATCTTTGATTCCACTTGTATGATTTAGTAGTTGTTTCAGTGTGACTTCATTCGCATTTTCTATTTCATTAATAAAATCTGCTGCTAACCAATCTGATAATTTATCATCAATAGATAAAATACCTTCATCTTGCAATTGAAAAATCAAAACTGCTGTATATACCTTGGAAATACTTCCAATCATAAATGGCTGACAAGGTTCAAGCGGAATATTATTATCTAAATCCGCCATTCCAGCTGCTCCATTCCAAATTAATCCATCACTTGATTGTACGGTTACTTGAATTCCAGGTGTAATTTTAGAAAGTTCCAAAATTGCATTTTCAAAAATCGCTTTTTTAGGATGTGTTTCGCTATTATCTGTAAATGTTAGATTACATTCATAAACGCTCGGCTCAAGTGTTTCCATTTTTTCGCAAGCCATTCCAAATACTGCAATCGCAATTAATAAAATATATTTTTTCATTTTTTTAGTTTTTAAAATTCGAGTATTGAATCCTGTTTCGTTTTCAAATTCTGACAGAATTTATTAAAGTTTACTTCCTTGCCTTTTTTTAGTAAAGGGTTAGAGATTGGGTTCATGCTAAAAAGGATAACAAGTAAAGCCAACGCCAACAAAGTGATGTAAACCTGTGAAGTAATCAAAAGGAAGCTCTGGAGCAGCTCGGTAAGTCAAATAAATTTCTGGACTTTGAGCTTGATTTTTGAGTTCGTAACCGATTTGTAATTCTGCGGAAGGCATAAAAGTTGGATTCCCGTAATTGGTTGCTTGTACGAAATTACCATTTCCGTCAGGTTCATAAATTGGTCGAGATTCAAAAGTGTGTGCATATCCGACGCCTAAGTGTGTAGAAAAATTCCAACGTTGTAAGTGGTAACGATAGCCAATTTCTGTAGTTAAGAAAATGGCACTTTTCCATGTTTTGTGATAATAACCGCCAATATTGGCAGCTAAATGCCAATCATGATTTCCTTTTTCTGTAAGAATATATTCTGTTCCAATCGTCAAAGCAGGATTGTAGCTATAACTCAAAAAAGCAAAATTCGGGAAGGCAATGCTTTCGTCTAAAACAGCAATTTTTAATGGAAATGCTTGTGTTGTATTTTCTTGTGCTTTCGCAAATTGTGTGCTTAATAATAAACCAATTATTAAAAAACTATACTTTAAATTTTTCATTAATGATGATTTTTAATTTTTAACTAATTCATCACTAAGGAGTATTAAAAAATGAAAAGATTGCTTTGGTTGGATTTTCTATTTGATATTTTTATGAAAAATTTCCCTAAAAAATCGCTTTGTGATTCTTTAGGGAAATACTCATTTTGTATTTCGACTTTTGTCGAAATGCCGGGTAGGAAAATCTGACCTACTCAAAAATTATTGTAAATTCTGTATTCAAAGGCGCTAAATTATCTTTCAAAGTTTGAATGAAATCATCACCATATTTTAAATAAAATGGTAATAAATTATCATGTCTTTCTTGCAAACCATTATTTGGAAATAATTTATCTTTTAAATTTCTAATTTGATTTACAGCAACTTCTTGATTTCTTTTTTCTGCTTTTAATAAGCGATTTTCTAAATTTTCAATTGCATTAATTTGCTTTTTTTGTTCACCTAAAACAGTTTTTTTCAAAGTCGCATCAATTGCTGTTGCTTTTGATAGTATTTTCTCAAAAGCACTATTTATAGCAGTTTTTGCATCTTTTAAAGATAATTCTTCATCTGTATTTCCTCGAACATAGCTTTTGATTAAAGCTTCTACTTCACCAAATAAATCATCAATAGTTAAATCTAATTTATTGAGTTTCTTTTGATTACTTTTATCAATCCAAAGCACAGAATTTCTACGAACTAACATTGGAAAAGGAATATTGAAATGTTCAAATTGTGGTTGTCTTTCTGTCCAATAAGATAATTCTCCGCCGCCACCAATGTAGGCTAAATTTGGTAAAATGACTTCTTGATAAACTGGTCGTAAAATTACATTTGGACTGAATCGTTCAGGATAATTTTCGATTTCAGCAGTCATTTCTGCTTTTGTGAATTCGTAATTTGTATTTAATACTTTATACTTTTCATCTTCAAAAACGATGCGTTCTCTAAGATTCGGCATTAAATAAAATAAATTGATTTCTCGTACAAATGCTTGACCTTTAAAACCTGCTTTTTCCTTTTTTTCGATTTCTTTTTCAACAAGTACTTTAGAAGCTTCATTGAAAATTTCGTCTTTTATAATAGGAATAAAAAGTTCTTTTAATTTTGCATGATTTGGTGAAATAACGACTAAACCATATTGTTTAAATAATTCATTAGTGAAGGCAAACATTGCTTTTCCGTAAGTCGAATGTTCGGTAAAACATCGTTCTAAAGTAGTATATATCGAGTTTGCATTTTCAGAATTCCCTAAAATATCTTTAATTTCTGCTAAGACAGGTTTTAAGCTGTCGGTTTGCATCATTCCTGTTGCACCATTTTCGTCATTTTCCCAAGTGACAGTTTTTCCAAAAATATTCAGATGATTAATTTCTTCAAAATCGTGGTCTTCTCCACCAATCAAAAATATTGGAACAAAATGATTTTGTGGATATTTCTCCTTGAGTTGTTCTGCCAAATTCAAAGCAGAAATTGTTTTATAAATAAAATATAATGGACCTGTAAATAGACTTGGTTGATGTGCTGTCGTAATCGTAAATGTATTTTCATTTAATAATGAATTAATATTACTTTTAACACTTTCAGTCGTTTCTATATCTGAATATTGTTCTCGCAAAACATTCACTAATACTTCACGATTGATATTTTGCGTTTTCTTATTTTTAATAACGGCTGCAAATGTATCAATATTGACATCGTATTTGTAAAAAGGACGAAGTGCTAAATCAGCCGAAGCATAAGCTTTATCAAAACCTGATAATTGTTCTATTTCACTATATGATTTATTATAAATTTCCATTGATTTGAATAATTTCTTTTTGAATATAATTGTCAAGGACAACGCCAAAATTAACATCTTTTATAGATGATAGTTGTCATTAATGTTGAAACATTTATTATTAAATGAAAATATTTTTTTTAAGAAATATGAAAGATTAATTATGAATTTGTGAATTATCAACAACTATTGATTTAATGATTTGAATAATTGATAATATTATTCAAATAAATTATTAAATCAATAAATAAGAGATAGTTTTTAAGATAAATAATCTTACATTTTTACCTACTTTTTTTATAAATTTAAACACACAAAGTAATTAATATGAAATTAAAGTTAAAAATAACTTCAAGGAATCAATTTTCAGTTTTGTCTTTCAGTTTGATGATTATTTTATTAATATCAAATTTGAATTTTACTCAGGCACAATCTAAACGTTCACCTTATAAAATGCATGCGGTTTTAGATTTTCCAATTATAGGGATAAGTGGAGGAGGAGCACTAACGGCTCGTTTTATAGAAAGAAGAATTGACCCATTAACAACTTTAGAAATAGCTAATTTATCTACTGCTGATATTCCACAGATTGATTTATCTGCACATAGTCAATGGTCACCACAATTTGGGACAGCAAGTAAAATAGGAACTTATGCCGCTATTTTATCACCAGGTTTGTTGTTGTTATCTCCCGATATTAATAGAAAAGAATGGGGAAGCGTGATTCTGCTAAGTGCTGAAACTTTTGCTATGACAGATTTTTTAGTAAGAATGACTAAAGTGCAGGCTTTACGACCTCGACCGTATTTATACAATCCAGATATTACTGTTCCGCAAGAATTGTTAAATGACAGAGACCATCGTTTTTCGTATTTATCAGGAAGTACGGCATATTCGGCAGGAATGAGTTTTGTGGCAGCCAGTATGTATGCGGATTATCATCCAAAATCTAAATTCAAACCTTATGTT
>CAZEOC010000341.1:0-4827 GCA_964513525.1 uncultured Saprospiraceae bacterium
TTGCCTGACATGATGAGTGGAACAAGCATCGAAAAACCAAAATTAGTCATCAAAGGTGTTTCTACACAAACGGTTACGACTTTTCCTTTTGAAACGACTTTCTACACAGACAAACCGATTGAAGTCGAAAAATCGGGAACTTCTATGATTTATTTGACTGCTTTTCAACAATTTTGGAATGACAAACCAACACCAAAATCTGATATTTTTGAATTGAAATCACAACTTGTACAAAATGGAAAGAATGTCAAAAAATTAGAATCAAAAACGCCTGCAAAAATGGTCGTTACCGTAGAAGTTAAAAAAGAAGCGGAATATGTCATGGTCGAAGTTCCGATTCCTGCGGGTTGTTCGTATGGTGAGAAATCTCGTGGTTACGGTTATTGGTACGGAAGAGAAGTTCATCGGGAATATTTTCGTGAGAAAACTTGTGTTTTTTATCAAAATCTTCCTGTCGGAACTTATACGATTGAGATTAATTTAGAACCGAGATTTACTGGTGAATATACGGTGAATCCTGCGAAAGCGGAGGAAATGTATTTTCCTGTTTTTTATGGACGGAATGCGATTAAGGAAGTGGAAATTGAGGAGAAGTAGTGTAATACAAACCTGACGGATTTTGAAACCTCGTCAGGTTTTCAGTTTAATAAATCGAAGATATTTTTTGATGACGTCAAATTCACTCATTTTTGCATTATTATTTTACAAAAATGTCAACACATGAAATCTTTTTATTTTTTACTTCTATCAATTGTAACTTTATCCAGCTGTCACTCACAACCTGTTGAAAATCAAAAAAGTTATCCAACAGAAACACATAAAGTATTAGAATTATTTTATCCAGAATTGAAAGCATTTTATGTAATCAATGGATTTTGTAACGTGGATGATGATATTTCTGTTGGTAATCGAAATTTGATGCTTCATATAAATGAACAGGAAGGTTTTCATAATTTAAAAAAAATCGAAATCCATGATTCGACTTGTCAGAAAATGCAAGAAACGAATATTTATAATACGATTTGGGACATTCATGTTTCGGAAACGACAAGTCTTGATAATGATGAAAAAGGTGTATCAATAGAAATTTTCACTAAACTTGATTCTGATTATAATAAATGGATTATATCGAATTATACTAATTTTCAACCGTTTTTGGAAAATTGGTATTGGACAAGATTAGAAGTTCCTTCAAGACATTCAAATCGATTTTTCGAGAGAGAGAAAAGTGAATTAGATAGTATAGATTATGCTGCTGAAATGTTTACAAATAGTATTCTAACAGAACTTTTCATTCCATACTTAAACAAAGATTGTCCATTTAAAACAATCAAATTTGAGCAATCAAAATTTAGTAAAAGTCACAAAATTATAAACTCCTTTAAACCCGAATTAAGACAGTTTTACATCAAAAATGATTTTTGTAAAGCAGAAGATGCTATTGGAGTTGGCAATAAAAATTTTATAGCTCATGTTAGTGAGCATCAGTCATATCAATACTTAAAACGCTTTATCATTCAAGATTCTACTTGTCAAAAAATGAAACAGACAAATATTTATCTTAAAATATGGAATATTGATACAATGGAAGTTAAAATCGGTGATTTAGATGGTAATGATGGTGTTTTACGTACAATTTATAAAGAAATTTTTCATATAGATACAGATTATTATAAATGGATAATATCTAATTATAAATATTTACAACCGACGCTACAAGATTGGTTTTACGAAAGGTTAGATGGAAAACCTGATATTGATTCGCAACGTTTTTTTATGTATAGCGATTACCGATTAGAAAAAATAGATTACAACGATGAAATGCTGACAAATACGATTATTATAGAATTTCTAATTCGTCATTTATATCTTAATTGTGGATAAAAGCGGAGGAAATGTATTTTCCTCTTTTATAGTAAAAATGGGATAAAAGAAATGGAAATTGAATAAACTATAAATATTTTATTATGCTAAAAGGTCTATAATATGAAAACCATTCTTCAATTATTAATACTTTGCTCAATTCTAAGCTATCAAACAGAAACGACTCAAGACCAACTACAACTACATCTACCCGATGGTATAGAAATTGAGCCACTAAGGCAAAAAAACCAAATAGAATTCGAACAAATAGTTGAAGAAGAAATAGACGTTGTTTTTGATACCATAAAAAGAACGGTTGCAGATACCATTTTTCTTGGTACTCCCGCAAGATATTATTCAAAAAAAGATACAGTAGTTGCGAATCACCGTTTTATAAAATATCGTAAATGGAAACACAGTCGAGAATTAATTGTATTTCCAAATGATTCGTTTTCTTATGAGTTAGTATTTTATTTAGATGGAAAAAGAATAAGTACTGTAAATCCTTTTACGGAGGAAGAATACAAATTAACAGGAGAAGAATTTAAATTTTATAAAGGTTATTGCTCAAAAGAAATTTGGAAGTATAAGCAACTTGAAGATTCTTTATTTTATCTTGAACGACAAATCGGTGAAACGATTGACAGAGGCTATGCAAATTCCTTAATTCCCTATAATCGTCAAGGACATCAATTCATTACGACGACACTTGAAGGAGATACTTTATTTACAATTGATTATCTTGATGTAGAAAGAAGTAAGTATAATTTTGGGTTCAAAAATTCTACCATAAAATATTACTTACCTATATTCGATTCCATATATTCTATTGAAAATGTGGATAGTTTTGATAAAGAAATATTACTCGAAAAAAGGCAAGAGGTTGAAAATGCAATTCAACCGGTTTGTATGTATGGCAATCCTGAAGGTCTAAGTCTTACAAGTATTATTATTACTACAGAAGGAAGATTTTATTTCGATAAAGTAGTTAGAACTAACAATTATTATGAAGAAGTAGAAATCAATCGAATGATTCATACTTTAGCACCTATTAAGCCTTTTACAAAAAATGGAAAACCTGTTAACGTTAATTGGTTTTTACCGATTCGGTTTCGGTATGAATGAGGAGAATATAAAAAACACGAATAAAATATATCAGTATTTACTTGATTAAAACCTCATAAAAGTCGGCATCTCCTAAAAGCAATAGTACTCAGCTTTAAAAAGATGGTGTTTTTACATCAAGGAGATACCGACTTTCGTCGGTATGACGGACTTCTTTATAACTTTAAAACGTAGTTTATTCAAAATATCAATTTATAATAGTTCTTTTCTTCTTCCAACGTTTATGCGACCAAAGCCAATTTTGTGGTGTGGCTTTTATTTTTTCTTCTAATTGTCGCATAAATTCCATGGTAACTTCTCCTTCTTTAGTTGTCTTTGGATTTGATTCAAATTCGGTAATTTCCATTTCATAATAACCACGTTTGATGCGATTAATGTGCATATAAAAAACAGGAAAATTAAACTTCCGAGCCAATTTACCTGGTCCAATAATACAAGCAGTATCTTGATTTAAAAAGTCTGTCCAAATCGCATTTTTTTTAGTCGTTGGGCTTTGGTCAGAAATCATCAAATGTGCCACAGTTTGCTTTCTGCAATTCACAAAATTACGAACGGTATCTTTTTTAGAAACCGTAGTTAGGTTTCTTCCTGTACTAAACTTCTTTCGATAAAAGTCATTAATAAAAGGATTCCTAATCGGTTTATAATAACACATAACAGGAAATGGAGAATGTAATCCGCCACACATCATACCCCATTCCCAATTGGCAAAATGAGCACCGACTAAAATGATACTTTGTCCTGCATCGTAATATTCTTGTAGCTTTGGAGATGGTTTCAAACCGAAACGCTTAGTGAGTTTTTCTGGTGGATAAGAATAACCTTTCAAACCTTCTAAAATTATATCAGAAAGGTTCAAGTAGAACTTTTTAATAATATCTTGTCGTTCTTTTTCTGATTTTTCAGGGAAAGAATTTTTAATATTTTGGTAAATTACTTTTTTACGATAATGAATAACTCGCTGTAAAATGAAGGCTAAACCATTTGAAAAATAGTGCAATAAGGAAAAAGGAACAAGTCCACCGATTCCAATTCCTAAGCGAAATAACCAATAAATAATTCGTTTTGTCATTTACCACATGATTAAATAAAAATGTAAATTTATTATTTAATCATTAGAAAGGTAAATTGTCCGTATTAAAAAATGAGTTTTGTATTCAACAATTGGATAGTTCCTAATTTATTTAGCTATCGAAGAGAATATAGTCGTTTATATTGTCTAAATAATGATTCTGTTTTTTGATTTAATATTATTACATCTTTTGCTTCATTTTCTAATGACCAAAGCCAACTATAAGTCAAAGATTTACGATTCTTTTTATAATTTTTAGGATTATAATCTTCATCAAATAAACGAATGTCAAAATCTTGCATATAAACCGTTCCTTCAATGAAAAACTGAACAGATTGTTTTTGGTAAGCTTCAGAATTATAAGCATTTTTAGCTAAAATAGCTTGCATTTTTTGTCTTTCCTTCTTACTTGTTTTGTGTTGTTTTTTCAATGACTTTTTCTTAGTCTTACTTATCATATGCGGCAGTAATAAACGCTCTGTTTGTAGCCATTTACCATAAGTTTCATAATTATTAAAAAAGTCTGAATTCGTAGCTTCTCGTGCATCATGTTCAAATAGATTATCAATCTGTTTCACATATACATTTCCATTCTGTTTCCAATAAATAAACACTTGTCTATTCACGGTTGCTCCTTTCATGTATTCATGAAAATCAGGATAAGCATCATCTAAAACCATAGCGGCACTTGCTCGTACTTGTCCTGTACGAACTCGTTTATTAATAAAGAAATTTTCAAAGACACCAATCGTATCAATATGATTTTG
>CAZEOC010000342.1:0-4827 GCA_964513525.1 uncultured Saprospiraceae bacterium
TTTCATTCTGGTTGGGTTTTTCACCGTGCTGGCGCAAATACAACAAATGAAACTCGAAAAGTAATGACTATTATCTACATGGATAAAGATATGCGATTGAAAAAGCCCGAAAATAGTGGACAAGAAAATGATTGGAAAAATTGGTGTCCTGGTGTAAAAATTGGAGCAGTTATTAATTCACCAATCAATCCTGTTTTGTATTGATTGATTGATTAAAATTTTATTAAAACAACTAAATTATGAAAAATTTAATTTACATATTTATAGCAGTTTCTCTTTTTGCATCTTGTCAAAATAAAACCGAAGAAACAACAACTTCCAATAAAGAAAATTTACCAAATATCATTTTATTAATCGGTGATGACCAAGGTTATCCGTATTTCGGATTCATGGGAGCGGATTATGTTCATACACCAAATATGGATAGTTTGGTTGCAAACGGAATATTATTTACCGATGGTTATGTCTCTGATAATCATTGTCGCCCGTCGTTACAAACATTACTAACAGGAATCTTACCGATTGATTATTATCAAAAAGCAAATTCGATATTAGACAAGCAAATTACCGAAAAAGGATTAGAAGGTGATACAATTCAAAAGTTTAAACAATATTTTGATACTCGTGCTTTGGCATTACCGAGTTTCAATACTTTACCAAAAATGCTTTCTGAAAAAGGTTATGTGAGTTTTCAAGGTGGAAAATGGTGGGAATTTACTTATCAAAACGGTGGATTTACGCACGGAATGACGAAAGGATGGACAGAAGCCGAGCAGAAAACAGGCAATTGGTTTGAGAAACATATGGGCGGAGATGGAATGGATTTGGCTCGTGTGACGAATCAACCTGCTTATGACTTTTTGGAAGAAACGAAAGGAAATCCATTCTTTATGTGGTTTGCTCCGTCATTGCCACATTATCCGTTTGATGCACCTGAACAATATTATAATTTATACAAGGATAAAGAAATGACGGAATCAGCAAAACAGTATTATGCGAATTGTACTTGGTTTGATGATGCTTGGGGACAAATGGTTAATTATCTGAAAAAGAATGATTTATATGACAATACGTTAATCATTTATGTCAATGATAATGGTTGGGAACAAACACCTGAACAAGAATTTAGTAATGATCCAATGCGTTCACATAATGGCGGTGACAAAGGCAAATCTTCGATATATGATATGTCTTTCCGTTCACCGATTATTTTTGCTTGGGCAAATGAGATTGGAAAAGGCAAAAGAACCAATGCAATTATTCATAGTGCAGATATTCCTGCAACGATTTTGGATTATGTCGGTCTTGATATTCCTAAAGATTTTTATGGAATGTCGTATCGTTCCGTGATTGATAATGAAAAAGAAAGTCTAAGAACAGAAGTTATGGGAAATGTCATTACGACAAGAGATGAAGGCGAAAAATACATCATGGGACGACCAACGGAAGGTTACTGGATTCGGGAAAACAATTGGTTTTTAAGGTGGGATATTACCCGTGGAGAACAGGAGTTATTTGATATAAATAAGGATTGGAATAATGATAATAATATTGCCGAAGAAAATCCTAAAATTTTGAAACGATTGGTTGAAAAAGTAGAAGATTTTAAAGCCCAAAAAGGTGAAGATCCTCGATTAGATTATTATCGAAAAATGAAAGCGACAGAAAAATAAAAATACTTTTATAAAATATGAGTTTTCAGTCGATAGAGTTTTAGACTTACTTTTAGGATACTTTCACCTTAGGTAAAAATATTCTAAAAGTAGTTCCTTTACCGATTTCACTCTCAATGTTAATCGTACCTTTATGTCGTTCAATTATTTTTTTACAGATGGCTAAACCGATGCCTGAACCTTTTTCTTCTCGCTTTTCTTTAAGACGTTTGAACATTTCAAAAACTTTGACTTGGTCTGTTTCCGAAATACCGATGCCGTTGTCTTGAACATTGAAAATATGATACTGTTCGTTTTCTTCATGCTCTAAAGAGACTTTAGGAATAGAAGAAGTATTGTATTTGATGCCATTTTCAATCAAATTTTGAAACAAAAGGGTGATTTGAGTATCCATGGCTTGAATAGTCGGCAAAAGTGGAATATCAACTTCAGCGTTTCTGCTATCAACACTTTCTTTAATATTTAATAAAACACTTGTAATGACTCGATTGAGATTAGTCGGTTTAAGTTCGACTTCGCTATCTTCTATTTTAGAAAACGCTAAAACATCTTGAATAATGATTTTCATTTGCTCAGCACTACTTATAGTATAATCTAAATATTCTTGGATGTCTATATCGGTACATTTTAATTGGGTTTTGATATTTCCAATATTTTCTAAAATATCATTCAATGGACTTTGTAGATCATTTGAAGCTATGAATGCAAAATGTTCTAATTCTTTATTGACTTGTTCGAGTGATTGATTTTGTTGTTTGATTTGAAACTGATTAATTTCGATTTCATGATTTTTTTGTAGTATAGATGAAAGAGAAGTTTTGAGTTTGATTTCAATATTCTTACTAATACGCACAAAACGCCACAATAAAATTGCAATAAGTAGGACTATGAATGTAAAAGTAGAAGTACTTGCTAATTGACCATTTGGATTAATACTTAGTGGTGGATAATATTCTAAATAAAACTTAGTAACAAGATACATTGTGAAAACAAATCCCAAATGAATAACTCTATGTGTAAATTTTGGAAGTAAAATAATAATTAAAACACTAACAAGTAGGTAACAGTAATCTTGATTAAAATCTTTACCTAATAAAATAATTAAAAAACTTATCATAAGTGTTCCAAACATCAATAAAAACCACTTTGATACTTCTGTTTTTTGGAAATAATTTAATACAAGTGGAACAGAAATAATGAATTGAATAATTAAAAGGCTAATTATGGTATTAAAATCACGAGCCAAAATCACTAAAACATGATTAAAAAACTCTAATAGTATTGTCCAAATACAAATCTCATTCAAGAGCGTAAGGCGCTTGGTTTCTAAGAAATCCATTTCTAGGGTAATTCCTAAGTGTCTTAATTTATGATATGTTTTTTTTATATTCAATATTTATTAGTTATGTGCGATAAACATGATTTTTGGAAATTTCACAGTAATCGTAGTGCTTTGATGGAGTTGACTAAAGAGTTCTATTTGCCCATCATATCGTTCTACAATTTTCTTACAAACAGCTAAACCTACACCTGAACCTTTATATTGGTCTTGGGTATGTAACCGTTTAAACATTTCAAAAACAACTTCTTGATTTTTCTTAGCTATTCCAAATCCATTGTCCTTAAATGTGAAAATAATATGTTGCTCATCAATTGAATAATTAATACTAATTGATGGAATTTCACTATCATTATACAATAAACCATTTTCAATTAAATGATTAAACAAAATGAATATTTGTTTAGGATTAGCTCTGATAGTTGGCAAAAGCTTATCAATGCAAATTTGAGGTTTTATAACCAATAAATTTTCTTCCATATCTTCTTGAAGAACTTTCAATATCTCATTTAAGTTGATTTCAGATATTTCTTCATCAATTCCAATTTTGGAAAAATCCAAAATATCTTGTATCAAAAAATTCATTTGCTCCGCTCTAAGAACGGCAGCATCAACTTCTTTTAAGACTTCTGGATTATCTTGTTCTTGAACTTTTCGTTTGATTAATTTCAAAAAACTATTCACACCTCTCAATGGACTTTTTAAATCGTGTGAAGCGATATATGCAAATTTTTCAAGTTCTTGATTAGCAGCTTCAAGTTTAAGGTTTTGTTCTTGTATTTGAGTTTGATTTTGATGCAATATTTGACTTTTAGTATCCAATTCTCTTATCGCAAACATGAGATTGGTTTCAATCAAAGTACTAACAGAAATATATCGTCCAATGATAACAACTACGCCAATATTAACAAAAGCAAAAGTCAGAACTTCTATATATCTAAGATTAGGAGTATCCCCTAAAGTAGGATAATTAGATGTATAATAAATCGCAAAAGCCTGCAATACAACTATATATATCAATAAAAAAATTCGTTGCCATCCTTTGGTGAAAAAAATTATACTAATCATTCCATACAGCAGTAGAATGAAGTCGAAACGCATTCCTAAACCATAAACCAATATCATCAACATGACAAGCGTAATATCAACTACGCAGAAGAACCATCGAGCGGAGATAATTTTATTTCTACTATTCAACCAAATTGGAATAATAACTGCTAATTCAGAAAAAGCGATTAATGTTAAATTTAAAGCAACATTTTCAACAAAAGCTTGAGGAATATATAATAAAACCATAAATGCCAAGAATAGAGAAATCTCATTCAAAAGCATAGTTCGTTTTTGTTCCAAGATATCTTCTTGGTTATTAACCCCGAAATTGCGTATTGTATTAATAAATGTTTTTAAAATCATTGCTTACTTTGAATTATCATTGCAATAACTATTTCACATTAAGTGAAGAAGAATCAATAAAAGTCGTTACTCTCCCTTTTAAACTTTCAATACAATAGCTAATTCTTAAAAGAATTACTAAGTGAGGTTGTACTTATACCGATTTTAATAGTATCTTGATAATTACCCATATTTCATTGATTAATAGGTACTTTATCCGCAAAGTAATTATGGTGAAATTATTAGTGTAAGTTATTTTATTATAAATATAGTGATTGTATTTTAAGAATTCTTCAAGTTATTCCATTTTTTATAATGATTCAATAACAAAAGCGAACTGATTTTAAATCTCTTGAAATTATAATTAATGTCATTCCAAATCATAAAACGATTATAATCAGTAGTTTATAAAAATTATCTAAG
>CAZEOC010000343.1:0-4824 GCA_964513525.1 uncultured Saprospiraceae bacterium
AGCTAAAGCAAAAGCAGATGCATTGAAAGCTCAAAAAGATAAAATTGGTGGCTTTGGTGGTAATAAACCTGAAAATGGACCTGGAAGTAATTCTGGAAATGCTGGTGATCCAAATGCAACAAATGCTGGTAGTGGAACTGGTGGCGGAAAAGTTGGTGGCAATTTAACAGGCGTAGGAATTAAAAAAGCAGGTAAAACACCTGAACCTGGTGTAAATGTAAAAGGAGTTGCTGTTATCAAAATTTGTGTAAACGAAAAAGGTAAAGTTGTTTCTGCTGAATATACGAGAAAAGGGTCAACTTTCTCTGCGTCTAATTCTGCTCAAGCTAAAACGATACAAAATGCTGTTAATGCAGCTAAACAATATACATTTGAAACTTTACCTGCAAAACAATGTGGTACAATTACTTATGTGATAAAGTAATATTTCAAATTATTTATATTTTTTAATTGTTAAAAAGCAGTTGTCATTTGGCAACTGCTTTTTTATTGGTTTGTTCCAACTCATTTCACTTTATAGAAAGTCAGAATGAATAAAATTTTTAAATTTTGACTGGTCTAAATCAAATAATAAATTCTATTATTTGCTATCTTTATTGGTAATTACAAACCTTATATTTGCAGAAATAAAATAACTATGAATCAACACATTTCTTCTCAATGGCTTCAAATTATCAATCAAATTTTTGATATGGAAAAACGATTATCATCAATTGAAAATAGTCGACCATTAGAACGTAATATTCGTCGTATAAAATCACAATTAGCAGAAATGAATATCGAATACCTCAACCCGATTGGTGAACGATATAGTGAAACTCGAACTGATGTGGAAGCTACTATTTCTGGAAATTCTACTCGAAATTTAATGATTACAGAAGTAATTAAACCAATTATTGTTCAACGAAATGTAAATGTACAACAGATTATTCAAACTGGTGTTGTGATAGTTGAAAGTGCATAATGAAATAGATTGGTAACAGCAATTGATAGTAAAACAAATGATAAGGAGATTATTTTAGATAAACTCACGGAAAAAACTCAAACATGATTAACTTCGGAATAGACTTAGGAACTACAAATTCTGCAATTGCTAAATTTGAAAATGGCAATGTAGAAATATTTCGTAATCCATTAAATATGAAGCAAACCTTACCTTCTGTGGTTGCTTTCCGTAAAAATAGAATTATAGTCGGTGACAAGGCGAGAGAATATATGCAAAGAGAACCACAAAATGTAGTTGGTTCATTTAAACGAAAAATGGGAACTTCTGAAGTTTTTAATATCGCTTCTTTGGATGCGGAAAGAACGCCTATTCAGCTTTCTGGACAGGTTTTAAAAGAGTTGAAAAACTTCATTCATACTGGCGAAACGATGGAAGCAGCAGTGATTACAATTCCTGCTTCTTTTGATACAATTCAATCAAATGCAACAAAGAAAGCTGGTTTTGAAGCTGGTTTTGAGCAAGTTGAATTATTGCAAGAACCGATAGCGGCAAGTTTGGCTTATGCGAATAAAGATGAAGATGCATTTGAAGAAGGACAATGGTTAGTTTATGATTTAGGTGGCGGAACTTTTGATGTTGCTTTGGTATCTATCGCTGATGGAGAAATGAAAGTTCTGGATAATGAAGGAGATAATTTTTTAGGTGGAGCTGATTTTGATAAATTAATAGTTGAAAAATTGATTATTCCTTATTTACAAACTGCGGGTGATTTCGAAAATATAGAACAAGAATTAAAAAGTGCTTCTGGAAAATACAACAAACTATATCATATTTTAATGCATAAGGCAGAAGATGCAAAAATTCAATTGTCAAATACACAAATGGCTGAAATTGAGTTTGAAACAGAAGATGACAAGGGTGAATTTATTGATGGCTTTTTAGAAATTACTCGTCAAGATTTTGAGCAAATTATTCAGCCTTATATTCTAACATCTATCGAAAAGGTTCGATTGATTTTGGATAGAAATGGTTTGACTGCTAAACAGGTCAAATATGCTTTGATGGTAGGTGGTTCAACTTATATTCCGTTTGTTCGAAATCAGGTTGGTAAATTACTAAACATAGAAGTAAATTGTAATATTGACCCGACAACTGCTGTGGCAGTTGGTGCGGCTTATTATGCAGGTACACGACCTAAACAACGAAAAGCTGCTGAACCTTTTAAGACTGAGGTTCAATCTAATTTGAATATTAAAACAGCTTTCGAGAAAACATCTCAAGAAACAGAAGAGTTTTTTACGGCTTTGATTGATGGAGAAATTGAGAATTTATCCTATCGAATTACAAGAAAAGATGGTGGTTTCGATTCTGGTTTGAAACCTTTGAAGAATAGAATTATGGAAGTTTTGTCTTTAGCTTCAAATACTCATAACTTTTTTGAATTAAAAATTACGAATGAAAAAGGAGATTCTATTCCTATAAATATTCCTGAAATTGGTATTACACAAGGAAAGTATAATATTATTGGTCAGCCTTTACCTAATGATATTTGTTTAGAAATTGATGATTTTGAAACTGGTGAAACAGCATTAGAAATTGTATTCGAAAAGAATTCAATCTTACCTACGAAACGGACATTAATTAAAGAAATAACAAAAACAATTCGTAAAGGAAGCAAAGATGTAGTAACAATTAATATAGTAGAAGGTCCAGGTTTTGCAATGCCTTCTGCGAATCAAACGATAGGATTTATCTGTATTTCTGGTAAAGAATTATCAAGAGATTTAGTGAAAGGTTCTGATGTGGAAATTACCTTAGAAATGTCTGAATCGAGGGATTTGAGGGTGAATGTTTATCTAATGTTGACGGACCAAGAGTATGAAAATGTATTTACACCATCAGAAAGACAAGTTAATGTAGAACGTTTAGCGGATGAATTGATGATTTTGTATCAAAAAGCAAATGATGAATTATTAGAAGCTGAAAATAGAGAAGATTATCGAGTTGCAGAAGGCTTGAAACAAGCAAAAATTGACACTCGAAAATTATTATCTCAAGCGAAAAAATTGACAAAAGATGATGTAACAGACGAAAAGTTTCAAATTGAAAGTCAAAAACGTTCTATTGCTCAGATGGTTGATAATTTGACTCGAGATAAGCATATTATTAGAGTGAAAATGGAATATCAGACGGCTAAAAAATATTGCCAAAATGCCATTGAAGAATATGAAGTTCAACCTAAAGAAAAAGAAACTTATGATTATTTGATGGCTCAAGAAAAGCAAGTTTTGGCTTCTAATAGTCGAATGAAAATCAATGAATTAGTAGATAAATTACATCGTTTGCGTAACGATATTATGTGGCGAGATGGAGATTATGTAAAGCATCTTTTTTATTATGTAACTATGCAAGCAGATTCTTTTTCTGATAAGAAAGCAGGCAAAAAATACATTAAAGAAGGAGAAACAGCGATTAAGAATGAAAAAATTGATAAACTTCGTGTTTGTGTCAATGCACTTTTTAGTCTTTTGCCTGATGAGAATAAACAACAGATTGAAAATGGAGGAACGGGAATCGGATAATTTATCCACTAAATATGATAAGTTTTTACTATATAATTTTTTAACTTTAAAAAATAGTAACTTGTGTGTTCATTAATTTTTCAGCAATAGCAAAATACCTTTAATTAATTAATAATGATTCAGTTATTCAATCGACTTTCATTAGCTCGAAAACTATTATTAGTAAATTTATTAGTTATTCTACCTGTATTAATTATAGGTACAATAGTTAGTATTTACTTTATTAGTCAAAATGAAAAATATGCACTTCAGGAACAAATTCGTTCTATAGGTGAACTTAGCGCTTCTTATGTTGTCGCTGATTTATTATTTGATGATACGGAATCAGTTGAGAAAACATTGGGAAATTTAGATGTATTTCCAACTATTAATTATGCCTGTATTATAGATAAGTCAAATAAAGTTATTGCTACTTATGGCGTAGAAAATACTTCATTAGAAAAACAAATTCATAATAATCTTGAACATCAATTTATTGATAATCAGTATGTTTTTAAAACGCCAATTTCATATAAATATAGTGATTTAGGTAGATTGGTCTTAGTTGCTTCAACTAAGCGTTTGCAGACAGTATTGCGGAATTTATATATAGGAATTATAGTCGCAAGTATTTTTTCATTTTTAGTTTTAATTGGAATTAGTTATAGATTTCAAAGCTTTATTACAAAACCGATTGTAAAATTAGTTCAGTTAATTACTGGCGTAGTGAAAACGGGTAATTACAGTATTCGAATAAAAGACAATAATTATCAAGATGAAATTAGTGTTTTATATAGGGATTTTAATCACTTGATGGATAAAATCGATTCTACAACTGTTTCTAAGAATTATGTCGATAGTGTTTTAGATTCTTTAGCTGAAATGTTGATTGTGATTGATGAAGAAAATCTTATTCTTACGATTAATGAAGCCGTTACAGATAGTACAAATTATGCAGCGATAGATTTATTATCCAATAATGTAAATATACTATTTGGAGAAGATTTACAAAAAGAGATTGAAGAAGGTACGATTATAGAAACTATTGTAAAAACGAAAGAGTCAAAATCAATTTATGTATCAGTTTCTGTTACTGATTTTATTAATAAAACAGGAGAAAATCATAAAATTTTATCCATACGAGATATTACAAAACAGAAAGAAGCCGAAGAGGAAATTACTGAATATTATAATGCATTAGAAAGAACAAATAAAGAGTTGGAAAAACTCTCTTATATTACTTCTCATGATTTGAAAGCGCCACTTCGTGGAATTGGAAGTTTGGTTATGATGTTGGAAGATGATATGGAAGAGGGC
>CAZEOC010000344.1:0-4801 GCA_964513525.1 uncultured Saprospiraceae bacterium
AAATATCGATTAAACGAGAACTATTAAGAGAAGGTGGTTCAAAGTATTTTATTAATGGTGTTAAGTCTCGTCGTAAAGATATTAATGATATTTTCTTAGGTACTGGCTTAGGGCCTCGTTCTTATTCGATTATTGAGCAGGGCATGGTTAGCCGAATTGTTGAATCTCGCCCTGAAGACTTAAGAGTGCTGATTGAGGAAGCAGCTGGTATTTCTAAATATAAGGCGCGCCGCCGAGAAACAGAAAACCGTATGCGTCATACGGTTGAAAATCTATCTCGTGTTGAAGATATTGTCGGGGAACTTGAAACGCAATTAAGGCGTTTAAAGCGACAAGCTAATGCGGCTGAGAGATACAAAGAACACAAAGAAGAAGTACGAGAACTTAAAAACTTACTCGCTTTACTAAACTGGACAGCATTCGATACTCAAGCCCAGCAAAAGCATTTACTGATCTCTGAACATGAAACCGAGCTTGAAAAGCACTTGGCTGAACAGCGTGGTGCAGAGACAGGTGTTGAAGAGTTAAGAGAAAAGCATGCAGAACTCACTGAAAGAGTGAACGAGATTCAGGCCACATATTATGAACTGGGTGGCGAAGTTTCGGCCTTAGAGCAGCAAATTCAATATAACCGAGAAGCGCGTAAACAACAGCAAGATGAGTTGCAGCGCATTGAAGAGAATCAACAAGAGTCGCGACGCTTACTAAGTAGTGATGAACAGCGTTTAAATGAAGTTGTTGAGTTACTGGATGATTCGGCTCCTAAATCAGAAGAGTTAATGGAGCGCCATCAAGAAGTGATGATGGCAATGCAAGAAAGCGAGCTTGTGTATACGCAATGGCAACAGAGCTGGGACAGTTTGACTGAGCGTTCATTGGAACCTGAGCGAGAGCGAAGTCACCATGCAGGTTTGATAGATAGTTTGCGCCGCTCTATTGCTCAATCAAGAGAGAGGCAAACAAGAACGCAGAATATTCTTTCGGAAGTGGAAAGTAATATTGATACGCAAGTTATTGGGCAAGTAAAAGAAGATCTTGAAATCATTGTTGAAGAGCATGCCGAACTTGAAGAGCGATCAGCTCAATTAGATCAGCAGGTTACTGGTTCTCGAGCAGAGCTTGAGCGTTATAGGGATGAGTACAATGTTATTCGTCAAAGGCTGCAAGGTGATTTAGCGAGGCTGAACTCTTTAGAAGAAATGCGTCGTCGAACATTGGGCGCAGATGGTAATGAGCTTCAGCGTTGGCTTGAGAAAAATGGTTTAAATAACGCGCCTAGATTAATTGATAGCTTAACGGTTGATACGGGTTGGGAAGATGCCGTTGAAGTCGTGTTAGCAGATAAGATTACGGCTTTTGAAGTGAGTTCATTTGACTCATTGCTTGATGGTTCTTTACCAGAAGGAGCAGGTGTTAATGTATATAAGTCGTCGCCAGACTCACTTGTTAAGTCTGGCAAGTACCCTCGCTTGGCTGATAAAGTTTCATCAATAAATAATCTACCGCCAGCTGTTTTCTCTGCTTACGCTGCTGAATCGCTGTCGGAAGCAATAGCCTGGTCATCTGATATAGAGGCGGATGAAGTTATTGTTGTTAAAACAGGGCAGGTAGTTGGAAAAAATTGGTTGAGCTTAGGTTCAAGCGAGAAAAGTGCGCAAGGCTTGTTGTTACAGGAAGCTGAAATTGAGTCTTTGCAAAAAACGACCAAGGCTGACGAAGCGCAATGCGAGCAAGTTCAGCACAAAGGCGAGTCTAAAAAAGCACAACTTGAACAGTATGAGCAAGAAAGGCAGGTGCTTAGAGATCAAGTTCGAGACTACAGTCAAAGGCTGCAAACTAAGCGTAGTGAATATGCCGCTATTGAGGCTAAGAGTGCCGAGTGGATTACACGCCGAGAGCAACTATCGATTGAGTTGACTGAATTAACTGAAGAGTTGAAATCGAATGAGCTAGGTCTTGAAGAGTCAACTGAAAAGTTGGAATTAGCTACGGCTGCTGCGGATGAATTTGATCAGCAGAGAGTGAGCCTGCAAAACGAAAAAGATGTTGTGCAGGCAGCTTTGGTACAATCGCGACAAGTTGAGCAGCAAGCGCGAGAGTTAATGCAGGTGCAACAAGCAGAGCAAAGTAATCTGGTTAACCAACGAGCTTCGCTGGAGCAGAGTATTACTCGTATGCAAAGTCAGTTGGAGGCGCAAAGTGAGCGCTTATTAGAACTGCAGACTTTACTCGCTGTTGAAGATCCTGTTGAGGTAATGAGCGA
This sequence comes from uncultured Saprospiraceae bacterium, assembly GCA_964513525.1. Lineage (GTDB taxonomy): Bacteria > Bacteroidota > Bacteroidia > Chitinophagales > Saprospiraceae > CAWVWD01. Next base: position 2,264 of record CAZEOC010000344.1, read on the forward strand.
AACATTAAGCGAGTTACTTGAGAAGCGCATTATAGTGGAAAGAGACTTAACCTCAGCTCGTTCATTATTGGGTGAACACGAGAACTCCATGCGCAACATTGATCAACAGCGTAGTTCTTTTGAGCAAATGGCTCAGCAGATCAGAGGTAAGTTAGAAAACCTACGAATTGAACAGAAAGAAGTTTTAGTTAAGCGTGAAGCCTTTGCTGATGACTTGGAAGGCTCAGATGATGAGTTACGTTTGGCTTATCAGGAGCTAGAGAACCCTATAACTGAATCCGAGTGTAAGCGCAGAATTGATGAGCTTCAGCTTAAGATAGAGCGCATTGGCCCTGTTAATCTAGTTGCAATTGAAGAGTATGAAGAGTGTTCTGAGCGAGCTAACTACTTAAATGCTCAGAAAGACGATCTAATGACGGCTTTAGATACGTTGCAAAAAGCCATTGCAAAGATTGATAAAGAAACGCGTACACGCTTCAAGGCAACCTTTGAACAATTAAACGAAGGCTTTAAGCGATTCTTTCCGAGATTGTTTGGTGATGGTGAAGCCTATATGACATTAACAGATACAGACATGCTAACAACGGGTGTATCTGTTATGGCAAGACCACCGGGCAAGAAAAATAGTACAATTCATTTGCTTTCGGGTGGTGAAAAAGCATTAACCGCAGTTGCTTTGATTTTCTCATTTTTTGAAATGAACCCAGCACCATTCTGTGTTTTGGATGAGGTTGATGCACCGATGGACGATGCGAATGTTGAAAGGTATAGTAAAGTTTTGCAGCAATTGAGCCAACATACTCAATTGTTATATATTACGCATAATAAAATTACTATGGAAGTTGCTGGAATCTTAGTGGGCGTTACAATGGCAGAACCAGGTTGTTCGAGAATTGTGCAAGTAGATGTTGATGAGGCTGCGGCCATGGCAACGAGTTAATTGGATTATAGAATGAATACGTTAGATCTATATTTAGTGTTTTTGGTGATAGGAGCGCTCTTGTTTTCGTGTATTTATGTTTATTCAAAAATACAAATCAAGAACAATCGAAAAGCATTAGCGGACAATATTGCTAATGAATCTGTCGGTAAGAAAGACTTAAATACGCCTGATATAGAAGAGCGCTCTGTAAGTGGAAGTGTTTCTGTAGGTGGTGTTACAGCAACTGTGTCATCGAATAGTCCAATAAAGTCAAAAGCACGTGTTGAGAGTGTTTCTGATGCCGTTCCACAAGTAGATAGTGCGCCGCTTGATCAAATTGCCCAAGAGCTTGTGCAAACTAATCAAGACTTTAGTTTAGAAGACGATATTTACGATAATGAGAATTACTCTGAGCAACGTATTGTTGAATCATCTTCATCAGTAAATATGTCTGTTAGCTTAAATGAATCAAGTGCGATACAAGTGGAAAATGATACCGTTCAAAGACAGCAAGGCGATTTATTAGCAAAGCAAGCTTCACGTGATTCTGAATTTAATGATACGCATGTCCAAAGCAAGCCTCAGCAACACTCTCCTAAACAAGAATTACAAAAAGAGTCGAGCAAAGCTGCTTATGAAATGGTCGCAAGTATTTTGGGAGAAAATGCTGTACCTCGTGACGAAATTTTGAGCGTGTACCGTAACTTTGATTATTTGTTTACGCGTAAAGTTGGCATATTTGGAAGAAATAGCTTAACTGCAGTTTGGGAAGACGTTGAAAAGTCTGATGCATCAATAGAGTTTCTGGATATTGCGTTAGCTATTCAACTGGCCGATAAAACAGGTGCAATGACTCGAAAAGAGTCTAATACTTTTTCAACAATGGTCTTGGAGTTGGGTGAAAAATTAAACCGAAAAATTGTGTTTTCGATGGATATTGATGACGCGATTGAGAGAGGTCGAGAACTCGATGAGATAGCTAGGCGTTATGATGCAACAGTTGTTTGTAATATTGTACCAAAACGTAAACAGGGTTTTAGTTCCATAGATATAAAGAGTTGTACACGAGACTTGAATATGATTCAGGCAAGAAATGGTGTATTTAGTCGATTTGGAGAGATGGGTGGAGTCGCTACACTACGTTATTCTTTAGCTGTAGCAGCGGACTCTGGTAAGTATGTATCAGTCACTCAAGGTAATAGTTTTCATGTGAAAGATATAATTTTGTTTGTCAAAGTGCCGCTAGTGCAAGAACCTGAAAAGGCATTTGATTTGATGATGGAAGACGCTTACCGTTTGGCAGCATGGTTGGACGGGAAAGTGGTAGATAAGCATGGTCGCAATATGACATCGAGAACGAAGGAGTCTTTGTCCGGGTTGATTGCAGGCATTGAGCAAGAAATGGCTTCAGAAGGTCTGGTATCTGGTTCAGAACTTTGTAGAAAATTATTTTAATATGGGCGGAGAACCTGCTGATCATAAAGCTATCCAGCTTAAATATGATCGTATAGTTGAGAAGATTAATCGCTATAACTATGAATACTATGTCATAGACTCTCCGAGTATTTCTGATTATGAATATGATCAAGCATTGTTATCTATAACCGTTCTTGAAG
>CAZEOC010000345.1:0-4798 GCA_964513525.1 uncultured Saprospiraceae bacterium
GAATAACCAGCAACCAGTATACAGTGACGAATATCCAGCAACCAGCATCCAGTATCCAGCAACCAGTATAAAAATGAAACAGATTAAACTTATAACAACGATTATTATTGCAACATTAGTTTTAGCTGCTTGTGGCGGGGAAACTGATACAAATAGTGAAAAATATTTAGCAGAATTAAAATCTATTCTATCTGAGAAGAAAACAGCATTGAAAGCATTAGAAGTAGAAATGGATTCAATTCAAGCTAAGATTTATGAAATTGAACCGCCAAAAGATGACGCAAGAACATTGGTGACAACAGAAGAAATTCCAACGAAAGATTTTGCTCGTTTTGTAGAAATTCAAGGTTCTGTTCAGTCTGACAATGTTTTTTACTCAAGTAGTGAAGCTGGAGGACGTTTAGTGCAGTTTACTTTGAAAGAAGGTGATCGTGTAAGAAAAGGTCAACTTATTGGTAAAGTAGATATGGAAGCAGTTGATAAACAAATTGCTGAATTAGAAACTTCTTTGGATTTTGCAGTAATTGCGTATGATCGTCAGAAAAGACTTTGGGATCAAAATATTGGTTCTGAAATGCAATATTTACAAGCAAAAAATAATAAAGAACGCTTAGAGAAAAGCTTGGAAACGATTCGTTTTCAATTAACAAAAGCGAATATTTATGCTTCTGCTTCGGGTGAAGTTACTCGTGCGATGGTAAAAGCTGGTGATGTAATTTCTCCAGGAATGCCTTTGATTGAAGTTTTAAATTTGAGTCGAGTACAAGTACAAGCAGAAGTTCCAGAAACTTACTTGAGTAAGGTAAGAAAAGGACAATTGGTAACAATTAATTTTCCTGCTTTAGAGAAAGAAACAAAAGCAAGAATTTCTTTAATTGGTCAGCAAGTAAATCCTGCAAACCGTACATTCAAAGTAGAAATTGATATTCCTAACTCTGGTAATTTGAAGCCAAATTTATTAGCAACTGTTTTAATAAAAGACTTTGAAGCTAAAAGTGCGGTTGTTTTACCATCTAATTTAATTCAACAAGAAGTAAGTGGAAAAAGCTATGTTTTCATTAAAAGTAAAAATGAAAAAGGAGCAATTGCTAAGAAAGTTTATGTAACAATTAGCGAAACTTATGAAGGAGAAACTTTAGTTTCTGAAGGTTTGAATGGTGATGAATCATTTATTATCAAAGGAGCAAGAGATTTGAAAGATGGAGAATTAATTGAAGTGAAATAAGTTATTGTTACTCGCTTGAACTCACCCCTAATCCCACTCTTAAAAAAGAGGGGTTGGGGTGAGTCTAAACATTACCAAAGAAAATGGAAAATAATCAAAATAAAAATAAGGTTCGTAAGTTCGCACTGACAGATTTTGCAGTGGATAACGGGACGAGTATGTTCCTTTTAGTTTTCATGATTGGACTTTTCGGTTGGAATAGTTACCGTTCTATGCCAAAGGAATTGTTTCCAGAAGTTGTTATTCCGACGATTTATGTGAGTACAGTTTATCCTGGAAACTCTGCGAAAGATATAGAAGATGTGATTTCAAAACCAATTGAAAATGAAATCAAATCTATTACTGGCGTAAAAGAAATCAAATCAACTTCTGCACAAGGTTATTCTAATGTAATTGTAGAATTTGAAACAGATGTAGATGTTCCTGAAGCATTGCAAGAAGTGAAGGATGCAGTCGATAAGGCAAAGAATGATTTGCCTCAAGATTTGCCTCGTGACCCGAATGTTTTTGATGTGAATTTCTCTGAATTTCCGATTGTTGCAGTGAATTTATCTGGAGAATTTTCAGTAGATGAATTACGAAATTATGCAGAATATTTAGAAGATGAAATTGAAGCATTGACGGAAGTTTCAAAAGTAGATATTAAAGGTGCATTAGAAAGAGAGGTGAAAATTGATTTGGACTTACAGAAAATGCAAGCTGTAAAAATCAGTTTTTATGATATTGAACAAGCAATTCGTGCAGAAAATATCACAATTTCTGGTGGTGAAATTGAATCAAACGGTTTCAAAAGAGATATTCGTGTTGTTGGTCAATTTAGTAATGTAAAGCAAATTAGCGACATCATTATTAAAAGTGAAAATATGAATCCTGTTTACTTGCGTGATATTGCGGATGTAAGTTTAGGTTTCAAAGATGCAACGAGTTATGCTCGTTCGGATCAATTACCTGTTGTTTCATTGGATGTTGTAAAACGTGCAGGATACAATTTATTAGATGCTTCGGATCAAATCAAAGCAATTGTAAAAAAAGCTAAAGCAGAAAAATTTCCAGAAGATTTAAAAGTCTTTTTGTTTAATGATCAATCTATACAGATTCGTAAGCAAGTTTCAGAATTAGAAAATAGTATCATTGCTGGGGTAATTTTAGTGGTTTTAGTTTTATTATTCTTCTTAGGTATTCGTAACGCAACCTTTGTAGGAATCGCAATTCCATTATCTATGTTGATGGGAATCATGATTCTAAATATCATGGGAATTGTATTGAACTTAATGGTACTTTTCTCCCTGATTTTGGCACTTGGACTTTTGGTGGATAATGCGATTGTTGTGGTAGAAAATATCTACCGATATATGCAGGAAGGATATTCTGGAAAAGAAGCTGCCAAAAAAGGAACTGGAGAAGTTGCCGTAGCGATTATCGCTTCAACTGCAACCACTTTAGCAGCCTTTGTTCCATTAGCCTTCTGGCCTGGAATCATTGGTAGTTTCATGTTTGCTTTACCGTTTACCTTAATTATTGTTTTATTCTCTTCTTTAGTTGTTGCCTTGGTTTTCAATCCTGTATTCACATCAAGATTTATGAAAATTGATGAGAAAGCAGAAACAAAAGATGGAAGAAAAAGAAAAGTTAAGAATTTCTGGATTTTCTTTGCTGTTTTAATTGTAATGTCAATCGGTTTTGCAATTGCTGGAAATGATACTTGGCGTAATTTATTTGGAATTGTAGCAGGTTTAGCTTTGTTGAATTTCTATGTTTTGCGTCCAGCTTCTTTTGTTTTCCAAAATGGATTTTTACCGAGATTGGAGAATGCTTATGATAAATTTATTCGTTTTGCATTAAGAAAGAATAATCCAAACTTCTTTCTTGTTGGAACAATTGCATTGTTTATAATCTCAATTAATTTATTAACTGTTTTTATGCCAAAAGTTGTTTTCTTCCCTGCAACACCACCACAGTATATCAACGTTTTTGTTGAAATGCCATTTGGGACGGACATTGAAGAAACAAATGAATTGACGAAAAAAATTGAAGAGAAGGTAACAAAAACAATTGAACCTTATAAAGTAGCTGTTGATGCTGTATTGACACAAATTGGTGAAGGAACTGGTGATCCAGGACAACCTTCAGGTGAAGGTGGAAGTACACCTCACAAGGCTCGTGTAACGGTTTCATTTGTACAGCCAGAATATCGTCAAGGTGTTGATACGAAAGAAGTGATGGATAAAATCCGTGAGGATTTGAAAGGTTATGCTGGTGTAAGTATTGCAGTTGATAAAAATGCTGATGGACCTCCAACTGGAAAGCCTATTAATATTGAGATTCAAGGAGATGATGTAGATGAATTATCGAAAATTTCAGGTGATGTAATCAAATTCATTAATGCGAAAAAAATAAGTGGAATTGAAGAATTACAAGCAGATGTGAAATTGGCGAAACCGCAGTTATTAATTGAAGTTGATAGAGAAGCTGCACGTCGTTATGGTATTTCAACTCGAGATATTGGATTTGCTTTACGTTCTTCTATTTATGGAAATGAAGTTACTGATTTGAAAATTGGAGATGATGAATATCCTATCTTTATTCGCCTAAGTGAAAAGTATCGTAACAAAATTGAAGCTTTGATGAATCAGCCGATTACGTTCCGTAATCCTGGAAATGGTCGAATTGCACAAGTGCCAATTTCGTCGGTAGCTAAGGTGGAATATTCTACAACTTACACTTCTATTAAAAGAAAAGATACCGAGAGAGCGATTACTGTATTTTCGAATTTAGAGGCAGGTGCAAATGGTAACGAAGTCGTGAATGAAATTAAAATAGCGATGGAAGATTATGATATGCCAGAAGGATATTCTTTCAAGTTTACAGGAGAACAAGAAGAACAAGCAGAAAATACTAAGTTTTTATCGACTGCTTTTACGATTGCTTTATTTGCAATTTTTATCATCATTGTTTCTCAGTTTAATTCCTTGATTTCGCCTTTTATTATTCTATTATCAATCGTATTGAGTTTGATTGGAGTATTTTTAGGTTATGTAATTACGGGAATGGATTTCGTATTAATCATGACTGGAGTTGGTATTATTTCACTCGCAGGAGTTGTGGTAAATAATGCGATTGTATTAATTGATTATGTCGAACTGACTCGAAAACGGAAGAAAGAGGAATTGAATCTTTCAGAAGATGAAGAATTGGAAGCAGATGATGTTCGTACGAGTATCGTTCATGCAGGAAAAACTCGTTTACGTCCAGTATTATTAACGGCAATTACAACTATTTTAGGTTTAATTCCTTTAGCAATCGGTCTGAATATCAACTTTACAACCCTGATTACAGATTTTGATCCTCAAGTATTTATTGGAGGTGATAATGTTGCATTCTGGGGTCCAATGGCTTGGACAGTAATTTACGGTTTGACTTTCGCAACTTTCTTAACTTTGGTTATCGTTCCAGTAATGTACTGGTTATCGTATCGAGTGACAGATAGAGCAGGGAAATTGATTAAACGAGTAACGAATAGAAATTAAGTACCTGGACATAATTAAACAGGTATAAATAACGCAGTTATTTTTT
>CAZEOC010000346.1:0-4775 GCA_964513525.1 uncultured Saprospiraceae bacterium
TCGCCATGGTCAAATTGATACGGCTGACTTTTTCATTCAAAACACATTTGATATGAAAGCTCAACCTATATTACCAGCATACATTGGTAATACTCCTTCTACTGCCAATATTGGTAATATGAGAAACTCTGGTGTTGATTTAGAATTAGGTTTTTCTGACGAAATTATCAATGGTTTTGATTTAACTATTAATGGTAACGTTTCTTACATCAAAAACGAAGTTGTTTTAATTGGTAATGAAACAGGTTTCCAAAGTGGACAACGTTGGGGCACACAGTCAATTGAAGTTACTCGTACAACAGAAGGTTTACCAATTGGTTACCTTTATGGTTATACAACTGATGGTATTTTCCAAAATCAAGATGAAATTAACGCTCATGTTGGTGCTGATGGTTTACCATTACAACCAAATGCTCAGCCTGGTGATTTCCGTTTTGCTGATATAAATGGAGATGGTGTATTTGATGAAGACGATCGTGGTATGATTGGAGATCCAACTCCAACTTGGACTTATGGTTTCACGGTTAATGCTTCATACAAAGGGTTTGATTTAGTTGTATTTGGTCAAGGTGTAGCTGGAAACGACATTTTCAATGCAACTCGTCGCTATGACTTGCCTAGATCTAATATGAGTGGTGACGCTCTTGGACGTTGGACAGGAGAAAACACAAGTACGTTATATCCGCGACTTACTTCTAGTGATGCAAATATTAACTTTGCTCGTAGTTCTACGTTCTATGTAGAAAGTGGTGCTTTCTTCCGTATCAAAACAGCTCAATTAGGTTATACATTACCACGAAAATTGGTTGAAAATGCAGGAATGGGTAAAGCACGTATTTACGTAGCTTCTAATAATCTACTAACATTTACTCAGTATAGTGGTTTTGATCCAGAAATTGGTTCAGGTGTAGATTATGGTATTTATCCACAAGCTAGAACTTACTCTGTTGGTGTTAATATTACTTTTGAGTAAGTAGGAATTATGAATAATAAATTTTGAATTTTGAATAAGTGATGAAAGAAAAATAAATTGAGCATCAATTCTTTTTCTTTCATCACTAAAACAAAATTCGCATTTATTATTCAAAATTATTCATTTAAAATTCAACATTAATCAAATGAAAAATATAGGTTTAATCATATTTTCAGTTATTGTCTTCACATCTTGTAGTGAAGATTTTCTAGACGTTCGACCAGTTGGGCGTGTACTAGAAGCTAATTATTATCAAAACGAAGAACAAGCATTCGAAGCATTAGTATCCGTTTATGATGTTCTTCAATGGAATGACCAAAATGGTTTTACAATGTTCCGTCCATTACTAGATGTTGCATCTGATGATACACATGCAGGAGGTAGTGATGCTTCGGATCAACCATCTTGGGTAGCTTGGGACGAATTTAGCCCAACACCAGACTTGGGACCACAAAATGGTTTTTGGACAAAGTACTATAGAGGTATCTATAGAGCTAACTTGTTCTTAGAGAAAATTGAAACTATTCCAGGTGCTTCAGCACAATTCAAATCTAGAACTACTGCGGAAGCTAAATTTCTTAGAGCAAAGTTCTATTTTGATTTAATTCGTTTGTTTGGTAATGTTCCTTTAATTACAAATACATTATCTTCGGATGGTTATTATACAGTTGAGCAAACTGGTGCGGCTGGTGTTTTTGCACAAATCGAACAAGATTTGAATGACGCTATCGCTGATTTACCAGAAACAGTAAGTTCTAATGAATTAGGTCGTTTGACAAGAGGTGCTGCACAAGGTTTATTAGGTCGTGCTATTTTATTCCAAGATGATGATAGTAGAATGTCTGAGGCTGCAACTGTTTTACAAGACATCATTAACTCTGGATTATATTCTTTAGAGCCTAACTTTGCTGACATTTTCAAATCAAACAATGAGTTTGGTGTAGAATCTGTTTTTGAAATCGTTTACTCTGACAACTCTATCGCTGACTGGTGGATGTTTGGTTCAGGTCGTGGTGAAGGTAACGTAGGTGTTCAGTTCGTAGGAATGAGAGATTACTCAGGACCTACTTACAATACAGGTTGGGGCTTTTGTCCAGTTTCTGTAAACTTAGTTACAGCAATGACAGGCGACCCAAGATTTGAACATACAATTATAGATGCAAGTAATTTGCAAGGTGCAAGTTATACACCTGGTTATCAAGAAACTGGATATTTTGTTAGAAAATATGCACCGCTTCAAGCAAATACAGCTGGTGACGGAGCAATTCCGTTAAACTGGGCAAATAATGTTAGAGAGATTCGTTTTGCAGATGTTTTATTGATGGCTGCTGAAGCTTTAGTTAGAAGTGGAGGAGACGAAACAAAGGCAAGAAGTTATGTGAATCAAGTTCGTGCAAGAGTTGGTTTAGGAGCAATTACTTCTTCAGGTACTGCTTTATTAGCGGATATTTATACAGAACGTAGATTAGAGTTAGCTTGTGAAGGTCAGCGTTTCTTCGATTTAGTAAGAACTGGACAAGCAGAAGCAGCTTTAGGAGTTGATGGTTTTGTTGCTGGAAAAAGTGAGGTTTTACCGATTCCTCAATCGGAAATTGATTTAAGTATTGGTGCTTTAACACAAAATAGTGGATATTAATAATTGTTGGTAATTGGTGATTATTATTTGGTTTTCTAACCAATTAATAATCATCAATCACTGATTACTAATTAAAAAAATGCAAAAAATAACTTTATATATTATTGCAGCTTTGTTTTTAACAACAGCTTGTGAACCTTATCTCGATGATAAAATAGATATTGGATTACCTCCAAATGCAGATTTTTCTATTGAATATGTGGATGAAAATAATGTTAAATTAACAAATACAACAGGAGATGATAATTTTATCGCAAGTTGGGATTTAGGTGATTTGGGATTATTTAGTGGAAATGAAGTAGAAGCAACTTATTTGAATATGGGAGATTACGATGTGACATTAAGTGTATTCGGAAAAGGTGGTTCAGGTTCAATTACTAAAACAATTACTATTACACAAGATGCTCAAGGCGCATGTACTGGAGCAAAAGAATTTGTAACTGCTTGCGGTACTAAAACATGGAAGTTGAATCCTGCTGAAGGCGCATTATGGGTTGGTCCGAATGATGGTAGTGGCTCAACTTGGTGGCAAAATAGTGCAGGAGATGTTACAAGTCGTCCTTGTGATTGGAATGATGAATATATTTTTACAGAAGCAGGAGTTTATACTTATGTTTCTAATGGTGATTTTTGGGGAGAACCATATTCTGGAATCACACCAGAAAGTTGTCAGCCAATAAGTGCTTTATCTGCTGATAGAGCAACTTGGGCAGATGGAACACATACTTTTGAGGTAATTGAAGGAGCAACTCCAAAATTGAAAGTAATCGGAGATGGTGCATTCATTGCGTTGCGTAAAGCGGCAAATGGAACAGAAGTTACGCTTCCAGTTACTCAAGTTATCTATGATATTATTAGAATGGAAACTGTAAATGGAGTGGATATTATGGAATTAGAAATAGATTATGGAGTAGGTATTTGGCGTTTTACTTTAGCCTCTCAATAGATATAATTTGTCATGGACTTTTATGAATTGTTGTTTTTCTACTTTTTATAAAAGTTCATGTCAAATAATCAATCAAACATGACAAACACATTGAAAATAACATTTAGCCTTTTGATAATTAGTACATTGTTTATCACAAGTTGTGGAGAAGATGAGCCAATAGTTTTAACTGCTGCATATGTAGAAGACAATAATGGTTTAGAAGGGAATAGTGGGTCAACTGATTTTACGTTTAAAATTAAATTGATTGAAGCAGCAACCGAAACCATTACGGTAGATTATACGACAACAGATGTAACTGCGACAGCAGGCGAAGATTATGAAGCAACATCTGGAACAGCTACTTTTGCTGTCGGTGCAAGAGAGGCAAGTTTTACAGTGAAAATATTTGGTGATACCGATTATGAAGATGATGAAACCTTTAAAATTAAATTATTAAACCCTGTAAATGTCGATATTACGAGTAGTGACGGTGTTGGGACAATTAGAAATGAAGATAGTTTTTCGCCGACTGGAAATGATGGTTATGAAACGCCGCTAAATTATCCAGGCTATACTTTATCTTGGAATGATGAATTTGATGGAACATCATTAAATACAACTGCATGGAATTATGAAACGGGTAATCATGGTTGGGGAAATAATGAATTACAAAATTATAGAAGCGGAACAAATAACGCTACTGTTGATAATGGAAAATTAGTCATTGAAGCAAGAGAAGAAAATGGCGGTTATACTTCTGCGAGAATCACAACTCAAGGAAAGCAATCCTATAAATATGGTCGAATTGATATTCGTGCAAAATTACCCTTTGGTCAAGGTATTTGGCCTGCATTATGGATGTTAGGCGATAATTTTGGTTCTTCGGGTTGGCCTTCTTGTGGAGAAATTGATATTATGGAAATGGTCGGACATGAACCGAACAAAACACACGGAACGATTCATTGGGAACAAAACGGTCATGCTTCTTATGGCGGAAGTACTTCTATAAGTTCTGGAATCTTGGCAGATGAATTTCACGTTTATACGATTATTTGGAATGCGAATGAAATCAAATGGTTATTAGATGATGTACAATTTCATAATGTATCTATCACACAATCAGAAATGTCGGAGTTTCATAATAATTTCTTTTTCATAATGAATATTGCTGTTGGTGGAAACTTGCCTGGTTATCCTGATGGAACGACGACTTTTCCACAAAGAATGATAGTAGATTA
>CAZEOC010000347.1:0-4757 GCA_964513525.1 uncultured Saprospiraceae bacterium
ATTTTACGGTGTATAATCAAGGAAATATTCCTTCGACGAATATTGAAATCACAGAGTACATGCCATGCGGTTATGCCTTGATTCCAAGTACGACTTGGACAGCAACGTCTGATTCTACCGCAACAACTATCATCACGGATACTTTACAAGGGGGAGACTCAGCGATTGTTTCTGTCAACCTTTTAATTGAAGGGTGTTACGAAGCAGTAGATAATGCCTGGAATAATGCAGGAGAAATCTCTGGTAGTGAAGATGATGAAGGCAATGACACAACGGATGAGGATATAGATTCGGATGCCAATGATGACCCAACCGATGATGGAGATATGGAAGATGATGAAACGGATGGCACCAATGGCGATGAAGATGATTCAGATTTTGAATTAATCGAGATTTTTGATTTAGCTCAAAAGAAAGAATTAGTAACAGTAGGCCCTCATTTTTACGGAGATACTTTAAGGTATGCCATTACGGTTTATAATCAAGGGAATGTCAAAGCAACCAATATTGAATTGACGGATCATGTACCAGTAGGCTTAGGGTTTGAATCGAGTTTAAATACAGGATGGACAGATACCGCACCAACGGTAACGACCACTATTACGGATACCTTAAATACAGGTGATTCAGCAGTTGCTCAAATCTACTTTGTCTTACTCCAAACTTCAGGTGGTACAGAAGATTACACCAATATTTCAGAAATTTCGGCAAGTGAAGATGACGAAGGGAATGATACCACAGGCGATGATATAGATTCAGATGCAGATAATAATCCGAGTGACGATGAAGGAGGAGAACCTGATGGCACTACCGATAATCAAACAGATGGTGATGGAACAGTAGGAGGAGACGAAGATGACCATGACCCTGCTATTGTACCAATCTTTGATTTAGCCTTGAAAAAGACGACAACAGAGACCATACCATTTAATTATGGAGATACGTTGACCTTTGATTTTACCATTTTCAATCAAGGAAATGTAGCATCGAAGAATATCGAAGTAATGGACTACCTTCCTTGTGGTTATGCTTTTGATGCGAGCTTAAATCCGAATTGGACAGCAGTTGGTACAGATGTAAAAACAATTATTCCCGATACGTTGAAAGGAGGAGATTCCATCATTGTTTCTATTGACCTGATTTTACAAGAATGTGCAGAGGACGGGGCATGGAAGAACTTAGCAGAAATTTCTGGAAGCGAGGATGAAGAAGGCAATGATACCACAGGCGATGATATAGATTCGGATGCCGACAATGATCCAACCAACGACGGTAGAATGGATGATAATATGGTAGATGGTACGAATGCGGATGAAGACGATTCTGATTACGATGATTCCTATGATGAAGATGATTCTGACCCAGAAGTAGTACGTATCTTTGATTTGGCACAGATAAAAGAAGTGGTGACGGAAGGACCTTATGATTGGGGCGATACTTTACAATATGCCATTACGGTAGTGAATCAAGGGAATGTCCCCGCAACCAACATTATCGTAACCGATAATTTACCAGCAGGGTTAACTTTTTTACCAGCCTTAAATCCAGATTGGGTAGGCACAGCGCCAACAGTAACCAACACGATTACGGATACTTTACAAATGAATGATACCGCTGTAGTTTACATTAATGTAGAATTGACGCAAACCAACGGTGGAATCGATACTTATACGAATCGTTCAGAAATCACAGGGAGTGAAGATGATGAGGGGACAGACACCACCGACGAAGATGTGGACGATGATGACGATGCTACGGATGAAGAGGATGATGATTTTGACGATGGCGATGATGATAGAGATGAAGAAGTGATAGATCTGTTTGATTTGGCTTTAAAAAAGACAATATCAGCTACTGGTCCATTTAGTTACGGCGATACGATTACTTTTGATTTTACGGTCTATAATCAAGGAAATATTCCAAGTACCAATATAGAGCTTACAGAGAATATGCCTTGTGGCTTTGCCTTTATGCCAACTTTAAATACAGCTTGGACGGCCACTTCTAATTCTACTGCAACCACCATCATCACCGATACTTTACAAGGAGGAGATTCTACTATCGTTTCTGTAAATTTAATACTAGAACCTTGTAATAAATTAGTAGGGGATGCCTGGAAAAATATAGGCGAAATCACCTCAAGTGAAGATGATGAAGGGAATGATACCACGGATGATGATATTGATTCTGATGCGGATGATGATCCAGATAATGATGGAGATATGGAGGATGATGAGACAGATAATACCAATGATGATGAGGATGATAGTGATTTTGAAGTAGTTGACATCTTTGATTTAGCATTAATCAAAACAGTGATTGGTGATATTTCTATGGATGGAAAAGTAACCTTCAATATTACGGTAGTCAATCAAGGAAATGTAGACGCCTTTAATATAGGAATTACCGACTATCCAGTTATCGGAACAGATTATTATAGTGGAACAAATGGAGCTATTCTTTCTGCGCTGGGTACTGCGACAACAGTTACCAATTTTGCCAACGGTAATTTTGAAATTGACCAACTTGCGGTCCAAGATACAGTTACGATTGAGTACGTACTTCAAATCAATACTATGTTGATGATGAATACGATTCGTAACTGGGCGGAAATTAGTTATGCAGACAATGATTTGGATAATACGAATACACCACCTGTAGATATTGATAGTACGCCTGATGGAGACATCTTTAATCAGGATGGAGAGACAGATGATTTGGAGGATGATAATCAATTAGATGGTGATGGTAAAAATGGAGGAGATGAAGATGACCATGATCCAGCAGAAATTGCTTTACCAGAATTAGACCCATTCGGAATTATTTATTGTAATTCTTGTGAGGAAGATGGAAAAATTATTACTGGTGGAACTATTTCTGTAGAACCTGCTGAGCATGTAATCATTGTCAGAGATGGATCGGATGGTACTTATCAATGGTTTACCGACGGAACGCCCGGTAGCTATACCATGTCTTATAATCATCCAGAAGGGTATCCACTAAGTTTAGTTTGTTTACCGCAAGCTAATCCTTTTGACCCAACTGGCAAAGATGGAGATTTAACGGTGGATAAAGATAGTACCTTGAATATGATGGTTTCTTTAGGAACAGCAGATACTACTGGGGGATACATAGTGGACAATAGTTGTGAAGCGAATCCATTCCATCTTACTTTTGACTTAGGATTTGGAGATCCGCTTATCAGTCATAATAATTTACCAATTGCTTGTGGACAATTAGCGTCTATTGTGTGTAATGATGTAAATGGCAATGGTCAAGTGAATCCTGCTACAGACGAGGGTTTACCGGGCGCAACGGTTCAGTTATATGCTTGTAATAATTTAAGTACACCAGTAAGAACACTGATTACGGATGATGAAGGGAGATATAATTTTGATGGATTAAATGCGGGTTGCTATAGACTACGTTTTGTACCATTGGATGGAAGAGAAATTATTTCAACCGAATTGGTTGATGAAGATGGATGGAGTGACGAAATACAAATTGATTATGGTCAATGCGAAGATCAAGTAAGTGTTTGTATGGGCTATCAAAATAGTTCTGCAAAATTGATTGACCCTTGTACTTGTGTCGGAGATGGCTTACTTCTAGATGAAATTGTTATCTTCTCTCTTAATGCAGATGATCAATGGCAAATTACTAAAAATACTGGAGCTTATCATACAAGTTCTACCGCAACTGCTTTAAATGCGGTATCATTAGGAACCGTAGCGACTTATGTAGGTATTGAAAATGGATTCCATAAATTCTCCTTGCCAATCTATCACTTAGATGATATAGGCTATGATTTACAATTTGTTAATCAAAATGATACGGATGAAGTACTGGAAGTGGCGAATATTTGTAGTTGCCCAGAGGATATTAATGATGATGACGATAGTACGCCTAACCCTGACCCAACTAATCCTCCAATTGTGCCTACGACTAAAACACCAACAGAAATTACACTTAAAACCTGTGATGGTACCCTATTTACTTCTTCTGTTGATGAACACAAGCAATATGTAGATACCGCACAATGTACTTTCTTATACACAATTTGTCCTCAGAACCAATGGCAACAGCTAATGGCGACTTTCACAGAATTTGATTTAGCGGCAGGAGATTCACTTTGTGTCTTTGATGGAAAAACGAAAGCTGATTCCTTACTTGGAAACTGGTCTGGTGCTGGAGTAAGTCAAACTGGTGGTTGGGTTGTTTCCAATTGTATCCCTAGCAAAAATCCTTCTGGTTGTTTGACCTTCGAGTTTAAAACCAATGGAGATAACAGTAAAGGATTAGGGTACACCGCTAATATTACTTGTCAGGAAAGGGATATTACCCTTAATGCTACGGATCAAAGTGCTAAATTAACTTGTGAGGAGACTTATGGTTTAATTACGATAAAGCCAGCCGATGTAATTGCTGACTGCGGTACGGTTCAAGATTCTCAGATTGTTCGCATTTATACTGCGGAAGGAATGCTTTGTATCGACACTTGCCTAGCACCTACCGATAGATTAGTAGATACGTTTGGGGTAGGTATTTACCGAGTTAAATATATATTGAAAAGCGATTCAGTTAAAACGACTCAATCTTTAATCACTGTTCAGGGCACTAATTTAATTTGTAATGATGAAATTAATGTACCAATCGGTTCAGGTTGTAGTATCAGCTTGACAACAGATGATTTACTAGAAAGCACTTGTGATACTTTAACAGATACCGTTTATTATCACATCACCTTAAAAGGCTTG
>CAZEOC010000348.1:0-1239 GCA_964513525.1 uncultured Saprospiraceae bacterium
GACCAATGGTGACATTCATCTATCATCGTTATTATGTCACAAAAAACAGAGACGGAAAACTCATCGGCGACCCCTTTCCGCCTCGTGTTTTTAAACGAGAATAGTTGAAACCTGTGGTTATAATTTGTTTGATTTGGGCTTCAAATAAAAAAAACTAAAGAAGGAATATTCCCCAAAATCAGCTCTTGAATTTAATTGATTTAAAGGGATTTTCTTTTGCATAATTACTCGACCAACTCGGTCTAAATTATAATCACCATCTATATCATTAGTTTGCAAAAACTGCAATACATTATTTTCATAAATCTTAAATATTTCAACGTCAATCGCATTCAAACTCACGGCATCAAAAGGAAAAATCAAACCTTTATCCGAATTCGGTAATATCACACCATTTCCAGCGAGTTTTACTTGTGGTTTGATTTCCGCAAATTCAACTTGCCATTCGCTCGGCAATTTCATTGGTTTCTCCATTACATTTTTAATGCCTCTGGAAATGATAATTGTTCTATCGCCAGCCATTCTGCTCGCAGGATAAATTCGAATCGTATTTTTATCAATAACATAATTCAGTGCGCCAGAATAACCAGAAACTGAAATCAAACCTTCTACATCTTGGAGTTTTGAAATTGGGTCAGAGAATTCTGTTAAAATATATTGTTCAGACTCTTTTTGAACGATACTGACATCAATTACTTTAAAATCACCCAACGCAGGAATAACAGCATTTGAACTACCTTTTTTGTTTACTCCGATAGATTTTCCTTCCCATTTTAATTTAACTTCACTTTGTTTTTCTCCACGATTTACGCCATCGATTACAAAATGATGATGAATTTGGTCATTATCATGTTGCCAACTTATGGCTAAATCTTTATTGTTTTTTTGACTAACGGAAAGTACTTTCTCTATTTTTAAATTATCTGCAACATCTGCAGTCACTAATGTTCCGACAACTTTTTGCTTTGTCAAATCAGTTTCGCTTACTGCTCTCATTCCTTCGATTTCTATTTCGAAGAATTGCTCTTTTGTTGTGAAATCAAATAGAAAAGTTCTCAAATCTTTAGGAACATTATCATATAAATTTTTCACTGCAACTCTTCCAAAATAAGGTTCTCCAGAAGGTAAATATTCATTCGCAACGAATTTAATCGTTCTGTCATCTTCCCAAATAGCAGTTCCTTTGATATTTGGCTCAAAAGTTAATATTCCTGTTTCAACTTCATTTCCTATCATTTT
>CAZEOC010000348.1:1249-4743 GCA_964513525.1 uncultured Saprospiraceae bacterium
ATCATTTTTTCATCAACCAATGCTTGAGTAAAACGTAGTCGAATAGGAGAGGAGCGAGAAATAACTCCAGAAGTATAAGCATAAATATAGGCTTTGAATCCTTCATTGAATTCAAGACTTTCTTTTTTGCCACAATTGGTAAAACTAAAAATTGATACGAAAATGATTAATGTTAAGAACCAAGAAAATTGATTAGTTAGTGATTTTTGCTTCATGGTAATATTGATTTTTCAATGGTGATTATTAGTCAAAATAAATGCTATTTTTCTAACTTGTAAAATATTGATTTATTATGACAAAAGGAAAAAAGATGTAGCTTTTTACTAAGTTTTTTTTGAAAGGAAATTTCTTGTTTAGATTAATGGATTTGAACTTGAGAAAAGGTAGATTATAAGATTATTTAAAGGGTAATAAATAATATTTTAAGATTCATTAATATGAAAATAATGATTAATAATATTGATAAATAATCAATTATTTATCAATATTAAAATCATTAGAATAAGGAAAATATACTTTAATTATGAGTTTTTAATTTTGGTAATTTAATAAAGAAAGTTGAGCCTTTTCCTACTGCTGAAGTTAAAGAAAGTTCTCCTCCAAGTTGTTCAACTATCTTTTTACAAATAGCTAACCCTAAACCAGTTCCTTGAAACTTTTCATTATTATGTAAGCGTTTATACATAACAAATATTTTTTCAAAATAAGCCTCATCTATTCCAATACCATTGTCTTGAATTGAGAAAGTATGATGACTTTCACTTTCTTTATAATTGATATCGATTGTTTTAATGGTTGATTCATTATACTTTACACCATTTTCAATTATATTTTGAAACACCTTATGTAATAAAGAATTATTCGAAATAATTACTGGAAGTTCTCCTTTTGTTAGGATTACATTTTCTCCAAAATTATTACCAATCCAATTAATCATTTGATTGGAATCTACTTCATCAAATTCTATTTCTTGATGTTCTACTTTTGAAAATTCCAGTGTATCACTAATCAAATCATTTAATTGTTTTGCTCCACTTTTTACAAAAGATAAATATTCCAATAATTCTTCATCTTTTTCATTTTTCTTTAACCTACGTTCTATCAATCCGATAAAACCAGCAATTGTACGCAAAGGCGTTTTCATATCATGAGAAGCGATATAAGTAAAGCGTTCTAACTCTTGATTTTTGACAGCTAACTCTTGATTTTTTTCCTCAACTTCAGTGTAATATTCTTTTAATTCTGCTTCATTCGCTCTCTTCTCTGTTATATCTTTGATAGAAAGAACTGTTCTATTATTTCCATCTTTATTAATAAATGTAGTAACAGAAATAGAAACAGGAATCCGTTTATTATCTACTGTAACAATGAAAGTTTCAAAGTCTGAATTATTATTTACTTCTTGAGAGAAGTTAGGAATTAATAAGTCAGGTTTTTTATCATATAAAAAGGCGATATTGAAACCAGTTGCTTTTTCAACAATTTCGTTAATTGTTTTAATATTATGGTTTTCATCTAAAACAATCAACATTTCCGCCAAAGCGTCCATGACATTATCCAAATAATTTCTTGAAACAGTGGTCTTATTGATTGTTTTCATCAATTGATTAAAATCATAATACAATCGACCTACTTCATCATCATATACTTCATGATTTAATTTCTTATCATAAACTCCTGTCCTGACGACCTTATCCATCGTTTTGGATAAAACAATAATAGGCTTAATTGCAATCTTCTGTAATCGTATATTTATGATTAACCAAATAGCAAATAAACCACTAAAAAGAAAGATTAACCAGAAGATTACTTTATTGATAATCGCATAAAAAGGAGAAATATTAGATAGAAAAACTAATTTTCCAAGTATTTGATTTTTATATTCAATATCCTGATAAATAATAGCAAACTCGTTATTAATGATATCATTTTCCCCTTTGATTAATCTTTTTTCATTTATAGATTCGTTTGTTCCATAATTTGCAATTATCTCATTATTGTTATTGATAATACATGCATATACAATATTAGGAAATACATTTAAATTTTCTAATGTTAATTCCATCGACTCAGGGTCATTGAATAATAAATCTGAAACAACCATTGAAGAAGTCAAAATACTTATATTAGAATATTGTCGATTTATCGTTTTTTTACCTTCACTCTTCAAAAAAGAAATGCCAATTATTATAATAATTGATATAATTGGAATACCAACTGAAAAATTAATAAACGATAGTTTACTAATAAATGATAGTTTGTTATAATACTGTTTCATATCCAATTATATATTCTTTTTTGAAGCGGTTTTGAGGCTTAATTAGACTTCATGTAGAAGTCTTCCATTCCCATATTTTTTAATAAATCGTATGCTGATTGCTTAGTCTTAGTGATGTTCTTCAAAGGAATTTTTGATAACATCGCATTACCTTCTTCTGTACTTCCCATTTCCAATAAAGCCGTTGTAATTTGTTTTACCAAATCAGCTTCTAATCTTGGATGAACAACTATTGGATGAGAAGGAACTTTTTGAGTTGTATAAAAGATTCGTAATTGATTCTTGATGTCATCACTCAATTCATTGAATGTTCTCATTACTCCACCTCCAGCTCTTGTTTTACCTTCTACAACGCTTAGATAAACATTAGTATGGGTTTTAACATAATCTGGCTGAATGTCAATATTATGCATTTGACTCAATTCTGTTCTCATTAATAAAGAAGCACCCAAAGCATTTGGAGCAGGAAAAGCAATCGTTGAACCATCTAATTCTTTAATGTCTTTAATATCATCATCGTTTTTTACGGCTAAAACTCCAAATAGTTTTTTAGAACCATCAAATAAAATAGCTTCATAGCCTTGTTGACTATTAGCAACAACAGAATGATAAGGATTACAATAAGCAATATCGTAAGTACCTTTTGATAGTTCAGCCTCAAATGCTGGAATAGAAGGTGTACCGATAATTTGTATTTGATAACCAGTAGTTGCTTCTAAACTTTCAATAATTGGTGACCAAATAGATAAAATTCTTTTTGATGAAAACTGAGGAACAACTCCAATTGTCAAAATTTTCTCGGCTTTAACTTCATCTTGTGTTACTTCAACCGTTGATACAGATTCAGTTTCACAACTAATTAATACAATAAGACTAAGTAATAATAATACGTTTAAAATTCTTTTCATGATATAATTTTATTAATTAAAAATTTGGGAAATTATTAATTGTATTATTTTTTGAAATTTAATTTAGTGTTTAACATTAACCATAAATAATGTCCATTATCGGCATCGTTTGGTGTAATATTTTGAATGTTCTCTAATCCATTTGTTGGTAAAATCAAAGAATACCCTAATACAAGATTTACCCCTTTTTTGAATTTATACTTTGCTGTAAAATCAAACTCAGAAGCTAAATAACTTGCTAATTCATCATTATTATCATCAAAAACAGACTGATTCAATTGGAAATTATGATAAACCAAATTAGCACC
>CAZEOC010000349.1:0-4733 GCA_964513525.1 uncultured Saprospiraceae bacterium
ATAGAGCAATTGACAGTTATTAGTATTCCTGATACTATAACATTGGATTGCTCTGAATCTCTCAGTATACCACCTACTCCTGTAGAATCAGAAGGATGTGTTGAAATTGAATATATTGAAAATATAATTTCTGGTACAGAAGGATGTGCTGATAATTCTTACCTAATAGAAAGACGTTGGATTGCTAAAGGATTTTGTGGAACAGATAGTTTAGCTATTACTCAAATTGTCAACGTTATAGATACTACACCACCTGTGATTTTTAATGTTCCTGCAGATGTAGATTTACAATGTGTAGATTGTTTACAGTCATTTTTAAATGGAGATTTTGAATCACCAGGGTTTAGTGGAAGTTGGTCTTCTATCCATGAAGATAATATTGATGGTTGGAGTACAACTGCTTCTGATAATCGTGTTGAGATTCAAAAAAGTGGACAAATTAATGGAGTCGTTTCCTATAGTGGGAACTATCATGCAGAACTTAATGGAAATCTTAATGGAGATTTTTATCAAGAATTCTGTACGATTCCTACGACTACTTTACAAGTAAGTTTTGCTCATCATAAACGAGTATCTTCTAATAATACTACAGATGATATAATGGCTGTTTATGCTGGGCCTGATACAGATAACCTTACCTATGTAGGGGTTTATTCAGCAACTAATAGCTCTGGGTGGACTGTTCATACCTTGAGTTATTTTGTACCTGCTGGACAAGATAATACTGTTATTGCTTTTAGGGCGATCCAAGGTGCACCATCAAATTTGACTTTTGGAAATTTGATTGATGATGTGAATGTGATCACTTTATTAGACAATGTATTAATACCAGATGCTGTAGATAATTGTGATGCTGATGTAGAGTTAATTTTATCAGAAGATCAGATTCTAGGAGATTGTGAAAATCATTTTCAATTAGTACGTACCTGGACTGCTGTGGATAATTGTGGAAATGCTTCTACTGCTACTCAGGTTTTATCTGTAGGAGATTTTGAGCCACCTAACTTTGGAAATATACCAAATGATATTACAGTAGATTGCGATAATATTCCGCCACCTTCAATCACTGGAATTACAGCAACAGATAATTGTAGTGTAGACGGAGACATAATCATAGAAGTAAAAGATGATACAGGAACGGGTTGTAACTTTGAAATAGTAAGAACTTGGACAGCAACAGATATTTGTGGAAATGCTAGAGATACTTTTCAAATAATTACAGTTACAGATACATCGTTGCCAGAGATTACTAGCCAACCAGCAGACGTGACTATCTATTGTGGAGAAGCTTTTCCTCCTGTGATAGACCCTATCTTAACAGATGCTTGTGATACTGATCTTGATATGACTTATGACACTACCACTACTTCAATTGGTTGTGGTAGTGAATCTGAAGTTTTAAGAACTTGGACTTTTTCTGATGATTGTAATAATGAAAGAGTAATTGTACAAACCATTACAGTAAGAGATACTACAGGTCCTAGCTTTACTTCTCTTCCTGTTGATATTACATTTGATTGTGGTGATGCTATAGTACTTCCTGAACCTACAGGTACTGACGGTTGTGGTGGTTCTGTTTCTGTCACTTATCAGGATTTGAGTGATATAGCCCCTTGTGCTCAGACTTATTCTTTCACTCGAACGTGGACTATTACTGATGAATGTGGTAATGAAACAAGTCAAGAGCAATTAGTAGAAGTGATTGATGCGACTGCTCCTGTTTTTATATTTGTTCCTGCTGATACAACAGTAGTCTGTAGTGATATTCCTGAACCTGAAGATCCAAGAGCATCAGATAATTGTGGAAGTGTAGATGTTACTCTTGTATCTGAAGAAAAAGAATCTGTTACTTGTGATGATGCTTATGAAGTAAGAAGAACTTGGTCTGCTACAGATGAGTGTGGTAATGAAAGTTTTGCTGTACAGATTCTAACGGTCATAGATACTATTCTACCGGAAATTGTTTTGGTTGCTCCAGCTGATATAGTTATAAATTGCGAAGATGACTTCCCTCCTGTCATTGCACCTGTTTTTACAGATAATTGCGCTAATCCTGTGGCCGTAGTATATGACTCTATCCGTACAAATGGTGCTTGTCTTAATGAATATACAATCACTCGAAGATGGGTTGCAACAGATAATTGTGGAAATGAAATAATGGATTCTCAAGTTATTACTGTTATAGATACAATTAGACCAGAGATAATATTAGATGCTCCTGCAGATTTAGTGATTAGTTGTGAAGATGATTTTCCAAGTCTTATTGCTCCTGTATTTGATGATAATTGTACTAGTCCTGTAACTGTTGTTTATGATTCCATTCAGACGAGTGGTATTTGTTTTGGAACGTATACAGTGACTCGTACCTGGACGGCTACAGATGAGTGTGGTAATTTTAGAATAGCTGATCAGGTCATAAGTGTAATAGATAATATAGATCCTGTTATTGATAACCCACCAAATGATACGACTCTTGAGTGTGGGGTAATACTTGATGCTGGAACGATTACAGGTACAGATAATTGTGGAGGTCTTGTGACTGTTACACATGTGGATGCACCTATTTCTGATACAGAAATTATTAATCATTCTTCAGGAAATTTAAATAGTATTATTAATAGTTCTACTCAATATTTTGACTTAGAACTAGGAGGGTATGACAATTTAACTGCTAATAATATTTTAGATTTTACAGTAGACTTTAGAACTAGAAGAGGTAAAGGAGATGCAGAATTTGTATTGATAGCACCAAGTGGAGATGCTATAGTACTAGTGGGGTCACATTGTAGTGGTGGAGCATGTAATGATAATGATCTTGGCTTTGAAAGTTATGTTCCAACATTTAGTCGTTGTGGGTCAGGCAATGATCAATGGGATAATGCTTCCGTTATTTCAGAAGGAGCTGGTGATTTTGAACCATATGGAGGTACAGATTCTGGCTATAATGGAGTAGGGCAATATGTAGATTGTTTGGATGACTTGACAGGGCCAATGAATGGTACTTGGACTTTAGCTGCTCTTAGAGTTGGTAGTGGGCCAGTTATTCTAGATGAGTTTAATTTTAATGTTGATAATTCGTCTTGTTTAACTAATGCAGGTTTTACAAGAACTTTTACGGCTACTGATGAATGTGGCAATACAACTACACATGTTCAAACAGTAACTTATAATGATACCAATGGGCCAACTTTTGATACTGCTCCAGCACCAGTAGAAGATATCAATTGTAATGATCTTTTACCAACACAAGAAACCTTAACTGCGACTGATTGTGGAGGAGATGTAACAGTTATACCTTCTGTAGATACTTTTACTGTAAATATTTGTAATGGTTATATAGTGACTTATCGTTGGACAGTAGAAGATGCATGTGGAAATATCACGGAGGCTACTCAGACGTTTAATGTTCTTCCAGATGAAACTGCTCCAGTATTTAATGAAACACCTGCTACTTTATCAGATATAACTTGTAGAGATGATTTTCCTATACAAGAAACTTTAACTTCAACAGATAACTGTGGTACTTCAACAGTTACACCTTCTGTAGATTCTTATATTGAAGATAAGTGTAGAGGATATGAAGTGACCTATCGTTGGACAACTACAGATGCTTGTGGTAATACTAATGACATTACTCGAAGTTTCAATGTGAGACCAGATAATATAGACCCTATCTTAGCTGGAGCTCCTGCTGATACGATTGTCAATTGTGGTGAAATACCAGATACAGTAATGTTGTCTGCTACAGATAATTGTGATTTAGATGTAGAAGTATCTTTTAGAGAAACTACAATAAATGGAACATGTACTAATAGTTATAATATTATCAGAACATGGACAGCAACAGATAGCTGTGGTCATATAGCAGAAGTATCTCAAACCATTAGAGTTCAAGATACTATAGCTCCTGTCTTTACTAATATTCCTAATGATACAATTGTAAATTGTAATGATATTCCTGATGCAATAATATTAGTTGCAACAGATAACTGTGGAAGTACCTTTGATGTAACTGCTAGTGAAGAATCTTTTGCTGGAGATTGTGTTGACTTTTATGATATAGTTAGAACTTGGGTTGCTACTGATTTATGTGGTAATGCTGATACTGTGACCCAAGTAGTTACAGTCATAAGTTGTGGGCCAGGAATCCAAGTTAATGTAGCTCCTGATTCAATCATTTGTGATGGAGGAGATCTAACAATGGAAGTGACGCTAACTACAGGTTATGCAACACCTCATTATTTATGGCAATTTAGTGATGATAGTATTACATGGGTTGATATTCCAAACTCTGATAATGCTATTTATAATACAACGGTCACTACTGCTAATGATGGATATTATCAAGTCATTGTCTCTAATTCAACAACCAATTTTGATAATCCTGCATGTAGTGTAATATCAAATAGTATTAGAATTCAAATACTTGAATCTTCGCCAGATACAGATTTAGTTGAGGACCTTTGCCAAGGGGAGTCTTATACAATTGGATCAGAAACATTTGATGCTACAGGAAACTATTCTGTAACACTTCAAAATATAGATGGCTGTGATAGTACAATAGTATTAGACTTGACAGTCAATCCAGTATATACCATATCCTTGGAAGAAGAAATATGTCAAGGAGAGAGTTATACAGTAGGCCCAACAGATTATACAACAAGTGGAATTCATACAGAAGTATTGACAAGTAGCTTAGGCTGTGATAGTACAATCATATTAGACTTGACAGT
>CAZEOC010000350.1:0-4725 GCA_964513525.1 uncultured Saprospiraceae bacterium
TGGTTTTATACTTTACACGCAATCGCAACAATGGCTTTCGATTCTGTGGCTTATAAAAATGTCGTGTCTAATGGTTTGGTTTTAGATAAATATGGTGTCAAAATGTCTAAACGTTTAGGCAATACAGTTGATCCTTTTGAAACGATAGAAAAACATGGTGCTGATGCAACTCGTTGGTATATGATTTCAAATTCTCAACCTTGGGATAATTTGAAATTCGATCCAGATGGTTTGGTAGAAACTCGAAATAAGTTTTTTGGTACCTTATATAATACATATCAATTCTTTTCGGTTTATGCAAATATTGATGGATTTGCCTATAAAGAAGCAGATATTCCGATGGAAGAACGTCCAGAAATCGATCGTTGGGTTTTGTCTTTATTGAACACTTTAGTAAAAGAAGTTTCAACAGATTATTCGGATTATGAACCAACAAATGCGACTCGTAAAATTCAAGAATTTGTCGGAGATCATTTGAGTAATTGGTACGTTCGTTTGTGTCGTCGTCGATTCTGGAAAGGCGAATATGAAGCAGATAAAATTTCTGCCTATCAAACGCTTTATACTTGTATGGAAACAATAGCGAAATTGATGTCGCCAGTTGCACCGTTCTATTCGGATAGATTATTCCGTGATTTGAACGAAGTTACCCGCAAAAACACAGCTATTTCTGTGCATTTAACGGATTTCCCTGTTGCAGATAAAAACTTGATAGATAAAGATTTAGAGAAAAGTATGAATTATGCTCAGCGTATTTCTTCTTTAATCTTGTCTTTACGTAAGAAAAATACTTTACGAGTTCGTCAGCCGTTACAGAAAATCTTGTTACCAGTTTTGGATGAAGGGTTTATTACGCAAGTTGATGGTGTGAAAGATTTAGTTTTGCAGGAAGTAAATGTAAAAGAAATCGAATATGTAACTGATACTTCAGGAATCATCAAAAAAGGAGTAAAACCGAATTTCAAAACTTTAGGTCGTCGTTTAGGTAAAAATATGAAAGCAGGAAAAGCTTTGATTGATGCCATGAATCAAGACGACATCGCGAGTTTGGAAGCTGCTGGAAAATATGATTTAGTGATTGATGGTGAAACTTTTGAATTACAAATGGAAGATTTCATCATTACTTCTGAGGATTTAGAAGGTTGGTTAGTTGCAAATGATAAAGACTTGACGGTTGCTTTAGATGTTCATATTTCTGACGAATTAAAAGCTGAAGGAATGGCAAGAGAAATCGTGAATCGTATCCAGAACTTACGAAAAGATAGCGGTTTTGAAGTTACGGACAAAATCAATATTTCTATCGAAAATCATGAAGCAATTCAAGCAGCTATTGAATTATTTGGCGATTATATCAAAACAGAAGTTTTAGGCGAAAGTTTGACTTTAGGTTCTGATGTCGATGGTGCTTCTATTGATTTAATTGATGAGATTTCTGTAAAAATTGCAGTAAGTAAAGTTTAAAACATAGTGCAAACGGCATTGCCTTTGCCAATTGATAAATAATATTTTTGAAAAGCCTTCGACGTGAGTTGAAGGCTTTTTTTATAATCTAAAATCCATAAACATATTCAATTTTATTGAAAAATATTCAAAATAATTGTTTCTAATTCAATACTATCAATAACAATCCATTCAGTAATTCTTTTATTTTTAACGTTAACTCAATCAAATACAAACTTTATCATTTCATTTAACTTTTAAGTAACTTCTAAATATCAATTCCCGTTTAACCACTGAAAACAAGTTAAAATAACTACAAAAAACAATAGTATGAAAAATTTAATTCGAGTAACTTCAGTGTTTATTCTATGCTCATTTTTCCAACAATCCGCCAATGCACAAATCTTCTCTTGGGGATTTCGTTTAGGTGCAGCTTCTACTAATATCGACATGACTCCACAAACAATTTATGAAGATAATACCAGTACGGATTCATTACTTATGTCTGTGTCTGACGCTAATTTTGGTATTCATGGTGGATTATATGCCAGATTAAAATTAGGACCAGTTTTCGTACAACCCGAAGTATTATTCAATAGTCAAAATTATGAATATACAATTGATGATTTCAGTCAAAGTGGTGCATCTGAAATATTAAATGATAAATTCAACACTTTAGATATTCCAATTATGATTGGCTTAAAAACAGGACCTTTTAGATTTCAAGGTGGACCAATCGGCTCTGTTTTAATTTCTAATGATAATCAATTAGAAACCTTATCAGATACTTATGAACGTAAATTAGCAAACTTAACTTGGGGATATCAAGCAGGTTTAGGAGTTGATATTGGAAGTGTGAATTTGGATTTGAAATATGAAGGTGGCTTAAGTGCTTTAGGCGATAGTTATGAAATTTATGGTAATTCTTATCAGTTCGATTCAAGAGAAAACCGTTGGGTTTTGACTCTTGGCTTGAAATTTTAAGCGGTAAATTATTAGATGAGGCTGTTTCAAAACGATGAAACAGCCTCATTTTTATTTTAATAAAACCCCTTATTTCCTAATCACCTTTTGAATTGTATTTTTCGTTTTAATCATATAAAATCCAAGCGGTAAATTATTCAAATCTACAGTTAAACGATTTCCTTGTCCTGCAATAATTGCAAAATCAGTTACATCTTGTCCAAAAACATTTATAATCTTTAATATTTCTAATTCTGATATATCTCCTTCTACTGTAAACTGTTGATTCGTAGGATTTGGATAAATCGCCACTATCGGTTTATCTGATTGAACATAAATAAATTTAACTGCTGAATAAGCATATTGACCATCAATATCAGTTTGTTTCAGTCGATAATAAGACTGACCTAAATGCGGATTTTCATCTATTGATTCATAATTATTAATTTCTGTAGAATTACCAATAGCATCAATTTCAGCGACCTTCTCCCACTCTATTCCTCGTTGAGAACGTTCTACAGTAAAGTAATCATTATCTATTTCCGTCGCAGTTTGCCAATTCAATAAAACAATTTTATTCTCTAATTCCACAGTAAAAGAAAGTAATTCTACAGGTAATAAAAGTGTAGATGGATTAACAGAACCGATAGTAAAATATTTGGTACTATTTATCGGAATAACTGAATTATCAATACCTGAAATAACAATTGAACTTTGTGTAATAGTAACATCTGGACTTCCATAAATTTGAGCATTCGAAAAGTCGCCATCATCATCTACTAACAACCGAATATCATTAATATCAAAACTTCCACAATTACTACATTCAATTTCAAGTGCAAAATCATCTGAAAAATTTGTATTCGTAACTTTCCATTCTCTTTGAAAACGAGCATAAATCCCACTTGGTTTTTCTGTATTATTTCCCGCAGTCGGGTCATTCAAATATCCTTGATTATGACCAATGATTATACTTGATAAATTAGTACTAATTGTTGAACTATTTAGACTATTATACGCTGCCAATGTTCCAATATAAACAGAAACTGAATCATCTCTATTATTAGATTGTTTTTGTAATAAATCACTCGCATCATCTCGAATAATGCTTATTAATTCATGATGATAAGTCGAATTATCATCCGCATCCCAAATCGTAATATCACTGGAATTCAAATAATCTCCTGCTGTTCCTCCCGAACTATTATCTAAAGTATAACCATATTTTAAGGCTAAATAAGATTCAACTTTTTGTACTTCATTTGTCGTTAATTCATCATTTCCTATAAACGCAATTACTTCTGCAATATCTCCATTAGAATATAATCCTCCGCCCGATGTTCCTAAAAAGAAACTTGAATTATTACCAGTTATACTGATTGCTGAATTATCAGAATTAAGTGTTGCTCCATTTTTTTTAATGTATTGTAAATCAGTTGTGCCATCATGTGAAGAAAGTTGCCACATCGCATCATCGCCACTTGAAAGACCTGATTGTGTATTAATCCGACCGTCACCACTACTCAATCCTGCATCCCAAAAAACTCTACCATTTGACCAAGGTAAATGAGAAGAAATACCGCCGCCAACAACACTTTCTCTAAGAATTGTTGATTGATGCGGAGCCGTATTAAGTCGATGTACAATAAAAATATTCAGATCTGTATGTGTAGCACTTCCTGCAATACTTGTGGTTTGAAAATAATCATCTACGCCATCTAAAGTCATGACTGGATTATAATTTAATAATTTAGAACTGGAAGTCGATAAAATTGGTCCTAATCCACCAGTTGCCGTTTTCTCATTTTCACTTTTATCATACCAATTACCAACATTATTTCCATCTAAAATTGTTTCGCCGTCAGCAGATAACCAAAGTGCCAAATTATTATAAATTCCACCTGGTCCATCTGGTGAAAGATAAGCTAAACAGAATCGTTGTCCATCTGCAAGGTCGATTCCATCAAAATGGACTTCTGCTTGTCCTTCATAATCTGTTTTGTGTGTAGAAGAACTATTTATAATAGTTTCGTCTGCAAAATTCCCATCATTATTACTATCAATTAATAAAACAACATTATCAATTTTTGCAATATCAACATCTGACAAATCAAAATTTAAATCCACTAAACCCAAATCAACAATTGCTAATGAAGTATTGACTTCACTCACTTTCCATATTCGTTCAGTTTTATAAAGTATATAATTGGGTAAATCAGTGGTATTTGTAAACGTCAATGCTTGACCATTATCGCCCCAAATTAGAAACTCATTATCATCTAAATTTGTCGGGTTATTAATTTCTAAAACGCCTGTTCCTTT
>CAZEOC010000351.1:0-4718 GCA_964513525.1 uncultured Saprospiraceae bacterium
TGTAAAACCACCGTTTGTAACTGTACATGATTCTCCACCTACAAACAGTTCTTGATCAGTCCAACCATCAACAGTAAACTTGTACTCAAGAGCACCATTTAAACCTGGAACTGTAACATCCCAAACACCGTCCATATCAGAATCAGCCATTGGAATATCAGTACCTGCCCAAGAATTGAATGAACCATTTAAGAAAACACCATTTGCTGTTGATCCTCCTCCAGTAACATAATCGTTCATATCTACACTGAAAGTAATATCACCTGCAGAAGAACCACTACCACTTGAGAATGTTACATTATCAAAATACAACGTGTTATCTTGAGCTCTTGCTAAAAAATCAGGGATAATTACTAATCTTGAGAATGTTTGACCAATTTGACCTGAAAAGTCAAATGTTAATTCTTCCCACTGATTAGTTACTGTGTTAGGAACTAAAATTTCATGAAATGCTCCACCAGGAAGTTCAAATTTGATTCCTACATTAGAAATAACTGGTTTCCAAACCATAATCTTTACAGTTGAATTTGTTGCATCAAAAGTAAATGATCCAATATCATCTGTAAAACATAATGCCCAAGGATTTCCAGCTTGTTCTGCTGTAAACTGAGTTACTGTTGCACTTGTGTTTACCATCATGTCAGGGTTAGCGATAAACTGTAAAGCTGGATTTGTTCCATTTTCAGTAACTGTCCAAGCATAACTTGCACCAGTTCCTGCTGGTTCAAAATCTAAATCAGCTTGTGCAAAAGCACTTGTAGCAAAAAATGCTACCATAAGTGCCATTAAAGTAATCTTATTTTTCATAACTTGATTTTGTGACTTTTGATTTATAAATCAAAGTCGATTTAATAATTAATTTTTATAAAATAAATAACATTTCCACATTGAACATACAACTAAAGTCTTAGAAATTAAATTAATTCACTTAATTTTTTTCCGTTTTTACGGATGTATGAAATTTATATTAGTCTATGATATAAATATAAAATAAATATTACTCATTAATTAATAATACAAAATTATATTTTGAAATTATATTTTCTTAATAATTAGCTACTTCTACACTACAACAGTAATGAAATTAACTACTACAACATTACATCAAATTAAAAATTCTTCTATTTGTTAAAATACAATAAAACGACTCTAATCATTGCAAATACTTATTTTATATAAAATTTAGGTTTTTGTTAACATTTACTACAATTTATTTTTTTTTCATTAAATATGATTTTAAATTTCATCAATTTTAAAAATCTTTATTTTCTATATGTGCAATAAAATTTAAGCCTATTTTTTAATAAAAAGTATATGAATTAACTAATTTCAATCTTAGCTAAAATTCATACTTTCTAATTTTTATAGTATTAATTTTTAATTATTGATCGATTTATAACATCTGATTTTGTTTGAATTGATATAAAATAATTCCCACTAATCAAATCTGAAAAATTCAAATTGATAATATTATTACCGGCTTCAATAGGAATAAATTTCTGCTTAACACTTTTACCCATGATATCAATTACGTTAATATTTATAGTTTCTTTTTCTAAAGCATCAAATGAAATCGTTAAATTATCTGTAGCTGGAATTGGATAAATTTTCACAGAATGATTAAGCGTCTTCCTTTTGATATTTAGAATTTTACTATAGTAAAATGTATTATCATAATCTACTTGACGTAATCTATAATAACTATTTTTCAAAGGCGATTCATCTTTGAAAAAGTAATTATTCAACTCCAATGAAGTTCCATTTCCTACTATTTCTCCAATTTTTTCAAAATTTAATCCGTCCGAAGAACGTTCAATCTCAAAATGACTATTATTCAATTCACTCGCTGTTTCCCAAGTCAATAGATTAGCATTCGACTCTTCTATTGCTTCAAAATTTACTAATTCGACAGGAACGATAGAACCATCATGAAAATATAGATTATCAAAATATACTGTACCATTTCCAACAATTTTGAACTGAGACACTTTAGTCAAATCTACATTTGGAAAACTTGATAATGGAATATCAACACTTACCCATTGTTCTTTATTTGCCGTACTTAAAGAATAAAAATCGGAATCAACAGTTGGATTTTGACTAATTAAGTAAAAATCTAAACTTGTAGCATCAGCAGTCCAAAAATCAAGGTGTAAATAAGATTGTGCGGTTACATTTTGTGCTGTATATTCTGTTCCTTGATAATTCAATCCATCATATTTTAAGGTAGAATTACCATCAATTGACTCTATTGTTGTTACTGTAGATTGATTCCAGTAAGGATTATAATTAGTACCTGCTACATTAGAATAACTATCACTAAATATTGAAATCACATCATCTGCAATTTCATCATGAATTGGAATTGGTGCAGCTGTAACTGTTACTGGTGCGGCATCTTGATAAACTCTAATATAATCCACTTCCATGGTACTTTGAGTAAAAGATGGATCAACTGAGGATTCCATTGCTATATTAAATAGAAAATATTGTTCTGCATCGAAAGGCCAAGTAGAAGCATCTTTAACACTTGGATTATAAGTGAAATTTATAACCCCATCAACTGCAAAAACCAACTTGTCGGAAGTCCATTCTAAAGAATAAACATGAAATCCTGTAGAAGCAGTTGAAATAGATTGTCCACCATGATTGACTGTATTTCCAAAACTTGACGGTGTATGAGTTGCACTTGTTACATAATTTTGGTTTGTTCCCCAATGTTCCATGATATCCATTTCACCACAAGCCGGCCAACTCGTTGTTCCATATCCTTGATTATCCCAATAACCTCCATCTTCATTGATATTTTTCCCCAACATCCATAAAGCTGGCCAAGTACCAATCCCAGTCGGTAATTTTGCTCGTATTTCTACTCTTCCATACTTGAAGGCATATTTAGAATTTAATCTTGCCGAAGTATATTGTTTCGTATAACCTTGGTCTGTGAATACTTCTTTTTTAGCGACTATATTTAAAACTCCTCCGCTTACAAAAGAATTATCAATTCTATCTGTATAATGTTGCGATTCCCCATTATACCAATTCCCACCTGCTGGCAATTGAGTTTGATGATGCCAATTCGTTGAATTAATTGCACCATCTACATCAAACTCATCTGACCAAACCAATACATTGAAATTAGAAGCTGCTGGCGTAGTATAATCATAAAGTACATCATCTATATAGGCTAATACATTATCATTATTATTTTCACCATTTACTTGCAAAATCACTCTATTAAAATCAGTTCGTTGAGTTGGAGGCGCAGAATTCACATCAAAATTAACATAAGTATCATTTAAAAAATCAAAAGTTATCGTTTGCCATTGGTCGAGTGAGACAGTTTTAATTACTTCGGATTGAGTTGTCCAAGGAGAACCCAAAGTTCCATCTTGTAATTTTAATGAAATTTGATTGGTTTGATTTCCTGTGATTCCGCTTGAAGGAACATAAACCTTTAAACTAAAAGTAGCATAAGTCGATAAATCAAAATTACTTCCTTTATCAAATCTAATATTTGCATATTGTCCACCAATATCATGATATTCTAAAACAGTAGCAGAAGTATTAATACCTGTTTGATAAGGGTTGGATAAATTTGTATTAAGGTTACAAGCATCTGCTGCCCAAGTAGTTATATTCCCATTCCCTTCAAAATCATCACTGATACTTTGAGCGTAAATATTAATCGATAAAAAAAGTAAACATAAAATTTGTAGGTAACGATTCATAATGTCTTGTTTAATATAAAAAGGCATCAGATACAAAAAGTACCTAATGCCTTTTACTAATTTTCTAATCAAACTTATAATTTATTGCTTTACAATAGTTTTCACAGTTGTATTAGAGTTAGATTGTAATCTAATCACATAACTTCCTTCTGGTAAATCACTCAAATTAATATTTAACTGATTCTCACCATTAACAATAGTTCTATTTTGAGTAATTAAAATACGACCTGTAATATCTGCAACTGTAATAAATACTTCTTCATTTGCTTCAGATGTATAATCAACAGTCAATCTATCTTGTACTGGATTAGGATAAACTTTCACATTATTTGAAGCAACTTGACCACGGTTTACATTTACAATATTTGTATATTCAAATTGACCATCAAAATCTACTTGACGTAAACGGTAGTATGCATTCGCTGTAGGATTTTCATCTATGAATTCATAATTAACAACTTCATAGATAGTTCCATTACCTGCTACTTGACCAATTACTTCAAATGATTTTCCATCAGTTGAACGTTCAACATCAAAATGGCTATTATTTTCCTCTGATGAAGTTTCCCAAGACAATACATTTGTATTTCCTTCTACTTTTGCATTGAAGTAGCTTAATTCTACAGGTGTTACAACAGGAGTACTCTTATAAAAATAAATATTATCTATCCATATTGTACCACTTCCTCCAGCTGCTACCTTAAGTTGTTTAACGTCAGCTAAATCCATAGCATTATTTCCATTATAAAAATCTGAAAGTGGAATATCTACACTTCCCCATGCTTCTGTTACAAAAGAAGAAAAATTAATAGGATACTCTTGATTATTCGGCCATGTATCAGTAACAATTGTCACATTAGGTGCGGTAACACTTGTATTTGCCCAATAATCTAAGTGTAAATAATAAGTATAACCAGGAGCAGGAAGTCCAGTATTATCGCTTAAATCTTGAGGATTACTATCCCAATCTGTTCCTTGATAATCCAA
>CAZEOC010000352.1:0-4703 GCA_964513525.1 uncultured Saprospiraceae bacterium
TTAATGCTACAAGAAAAGGTAAGTGAAAAAATTGCTGATATAGACCTTAGAATTCAAGAATTGCAGGAAATGAAAAGTTTAATTTTGATTGGAGTTGAAAAAGCTCAAACTGATTGTTCGTCTGAAGCTAAGGAAAAGAATTGTAAATTATTAGAATCATAAAATTATAGATTAATTAAATTAAAAAATAGTTTGAACGACAATATAAAATTTAAAGAAGAAGAAATTGTAATCATCAATTATGACGAATTTGGACAAAGATTATTTAATCGTTCAGCAGAGATTGTTATTGAAAGAAATCTGGAATATACATGTAAATATTTTCTTTCTGTTCGAGGGGAATTTAGTTTACTTGAATTTGAAATCTCAGGAGAATTACCAAACCAAATAAAAGAATTTATCAAAATACTTTATGAATCAGAAGATTTAGCAAATGCGTTTAATTTCAATATTGAACCTCAATCTAAATGCACAGCTGGTGAAAATTACACCATTAGTTTTAGAAATAAATATGTAGGAAATGGATATTTAACATTTGATATTTTATCAAATGTTTATGGATTAAATGAATCTGGTAATAAAAAAAATAAAATCGAAGAATTTTGGTATTCGAAAATAGATGTACTGAATGACTGGATAATAAATTTATCAGAACCTTACGAAGGCTTATTAATGAAGGGAATCTATAGTTTTGCAATTAAGGTAAATAAGAATAAAAAATAGACAAAAAGGCAAAAAATTCCCTGGGTTCAAGTACTTGATAATGGTCAAATAACTTAAGCAAGAAAAACTGATAAAATATTCTGTGTCAAAACCTAAATCAATGTTAGAAGAATTTCCAGATAAAAATATTTTCATGATGTGCGAAAAGGTAAATGAAAATGCCTTTTTTGATAAAGAAGAAGTAGCTAAATATTTTTTCGAATATTTAGAAAAACGAATTATATAATAATAATTTGATGCCAACAAATACAATATTTGTTACTTATATAGATGCTTTGTCTATTATGTCCAGATACATATTATTGCAGTATGTGTTGGTAATCATTAAAAAAGAAAACAATGAATAATAAATTTTTAACAGTTATAGTAATCCTTTCAATTATAACTTTCTTTAGTTGTTCCGATAAAATTATTGCTTTAACAGATAATAATTTAAAGGTCATCAATAGAGATATTTCATCTATTAAAGAAGCTGAAAATGCTATTAAGTTAAATAATAAAATTGGAGACGGAATGGCAATAATAGAAGGTGAAAAATTTAAACTTGGAACAATTGAATTAGAAATAAAAGGAGAAGATATTCGAGGTAGAAGTTTTGTTGGTGTTGCATTTAATGTACAAAATGATTCTACCTACGAAGCTATTTATTTTAGACCGTTTAATTTTCAAGCAGATAAAAAAATAAATAGAGAACATTCAGTTCAGTATATTAGTCATCCAAAAAACTCATGGAGATTTTTGAGGACTAATTATGAAGGTAAATTTGAAGCAGAGTATCAACGACAACCATCTCCGAACGCTTGGTTTAAAATAAGAATGAGTATCACAGAAGAAACGGTTGAAGTATTTGATGCAGATTCAAATTCATTATTGTTATCTGTGAAGAGATTAGAAAAGCAAAAGTCGGATAGAATTGCATTATGGATGGGATATAATTCTAAAGGAGAATTCCGGAATTTAAAAATAGAACAATAAAAATCGAACTGCTTGTTCTTTTTAACATAAATTCGATTACTAAACTTCAAATTGAATAAACTTTAAAAATTAGTAATTTAAATCATATGACTTATCTATCCAAACTCAAAAAATGAAAACCAAAACAATATGAAAGAGTTATCAAGAAAACAAAAAGAAGGATATATTTTGGAGTTTGAAGATGAGTTTAATTCTCCTGTTTTGGATTCCTCAAAATGGTTTCCTTATTATCTACCACATTGGAGTTCAAAGAAAGAAGCTGCTGCTCAATATGAAATTCGAGACGGAAATCTTGTACTCAAAATAACAAAAGACCAACAACCTTATTGTTCTAAGTTGAATGAAGGTTTGAAGTGTTCTAATATTCAAACTGGAAGTTATTCTGGTAAAATTGGAGAGAAAATAGGTCAACATAGGTTTGATAAAAATTGTGTTGTTACCGAACAGCAAAAAAATCAAAGATTATATACTCCACATTATGGATATTTTGAAATCAGAGCAAAAGCAAAGATTGAACATGCTAATATGGTCGCTTTTTGGATGATAGGATATGAGGACAAACCTGATTATTCTGGAGAAATATGTATTATGGAAATATTTGGAAAACAAATAGATGGAGATAGTTTAATTAATGGTTCTGGAGTTCATCCTTTTGGAGATAATACTTTAAGAGATGAATTTTACTATGATAAATTGAAGATGGATATTTCAGAATTTCATACGTATGCTGTTGAATGGAAACCAGACTTAATAAATTATTATATAGATGATAAATTGATTAGAACTATCAATCAATCTCCGAATTATCCAATGCAATTTATGATAGATATTTTTGAATTTCCTGAAGAAGAAAAGGCTTCAAAAGAGAGTTATCCAAAAGAATTTATAATAGATTATGTAAGAGGATATAAGTAATCGGTAATAAATAAATATGATTAAAAATTTGAGTTTATTTAACTGAAACCTATCTGAAAAGCTACCAATTGTATTTATTAAAACTTCTGATTATCAATTAAAATAAAAAAGATGAAAACACCACTAAAAGTATTCAAATGGATAATAGGAATAATAGTGACGATTATTGTTTTATTGATATTATGGTTGTCAATACCAGAAGTGAAAAAATATGATAATCAATCAGGTGTAGATTTTGTCAAAACGAATAATTGGAATCAAGACTCTATTTTATTAATAAAAGATTATTTATCAAAAACTAATAATATAGACGCATTTATAGCAATAGATGGCGATGAAGAAATCTTTAGTTTTGGAGAAACAGCAAAGCTAATCAATTTACACTCTGCAAGAAAGCCAATAATAAGTTTACTTTTTGGTATTGCAAGAGATAAGGGATTAATAGATATTGATGAAACTTTAGGTGATTTAGGAATTACCGAAAATGATGTTGAATTGACTGAAATCGAGCAATCAGCAACTATAAGAGACCTTTTGATGGCAAAGTCGGGGATTTATTTAGATGCAGATGCTCAACCAACTATGAAAAAAAAGAGACCTAAAAGAGGACAATATAAACCAGGCGAATATTACTATTACAATAATTTTGATTTTAATGTTTTAGCCACAATTCTGAAAATAAGAACGAAAATGAGCTATGAAGAATGTCTTTATCAATGGTTAGCAATACCATTAGAAATGAAAGAATTCCGAATAGAAAATGTTGTTTATGGTACACCTTTTAGCAAAATAAATACTCAACATCCAGCTTATAAAACTTGGATGAGTGCAAGAGACTTAGCTAAGATTGGTAGTTTGATAAGTCAAAAAGGATTATGGAAAGGAGAAAGAATAATATCAGAAGAATGGATAAGTGAAAGCACAAAACCTTACCATATTTTTAATGAAGAAGATAAAAAGTGGCCCAAAGATGCGTTTAGTTATTTGTGGACAATTGATACTGAAAATGGAAATATTTGGGGTTCTGGTTTTGGAGGTCAGCATGTAATGATTGATACTGTAAATCAATTGACGCTTGTACAAAGACATTATACGGGAAATTCACTTTTGAGTCAAGGCTTATATACTTTACAAAATACACAAAGTTCGCAAGTTGATTTAATGCAGGTTTGGTATGCATTATTAAGAACTAAAGCAAGTGAAAACTGATGAAATATAGAATTAACTCAGTTTATGCTTCGAATTGTATAAACGAAATATTAATCACAAGTAGCAAAATCAATAATTAAGAAATGGATACTTATTGCCCAACAAATAAAGAAGATTGGAGAAATTGGCTTGAAAAAAATCATTTGATAAAGGATTCAATTTGGTTAATGTTTTATAAGAAAGCTTCTCCAAATCATAATTTAAGTTGGAGTGAAGCCGTTGATGCGGCACTTTGTTTTGGCTGGATAGATAGCACTATAAAGTCTCTTGATAATGAAAAATATATACAGTATTTTTCTAAAAGAAAACCCAAAAGTAATTGGTCAAAAGTAAATAAGGATAAAGTGAAAATCCTAATTGAACAAGGATTGATGAAAGAGGCTGGTGCAAAATGTATTAAAATTGCTAAAGAAAATGGGTCTTGGACATTTTTAGATGAAGTCGAAGCGCTTATAGTTCCAGACGATTTAAAAGAAGCACTTATGAAAAATAAAGATTCAATAGAATACTTTGAAAATCTAAGTAAATCCTCTAAAAAGATTTTATTGTACTGGGTTGTTTCTGCTAAAAGAAAAGAGACGAGACAAAAGAGAATTTTAGAAATTGCAGAAAATGCAAGTCAAAAACAGAAACCCAAACGATTTAGATAAAAGAGAAAAATCTACTTTCAATGAGTCGATGAAAAATTACATATTGTCGAAATCTTGAAATAACTCAACTTAACCTATACAATTTTAGTTTTTTATTCATTTAAACTTAATACTAAAATGGGATTTGAAATATTTATAATGTTTGCGATTCTTGCTTTATTGGCTCGCTTTGTTGCAGGGAACTTTGATAATGATAGAATTGAACAAGAAATCAATGCAAAAGGAGGTAAG
>CAZEOC010000353.1:0-4688 GCA_964513525.1 uncultured Saprospiraceae bacterium
GTAAAAATGAAATGCGCGCCGCATCTCCAGTTTCTCGCACATATAAACCAGATTGCCCTTCACCACCTGATTGCACCCCCGGTAATAATTGTAGTGTTTTTAACACATCGACTTCCCCCATTAGAGCAGGGATTTTTTTAATTTGCTCTATGGGCACTTCTATCCGACTCATTTGGCTAGTTTCCTCAATCTTTTCTAATTCGTTAGGAACAGAAACGCTTAAATCTGCAATATCGCCTTCCACTCGAATTTCTCGGCTTCCATCTAAATGATTAATATTAATAATGCTTCTATCAGATTCATAACTAACTAAATCTGTCATTGGATATTCATTACCATTTGGCAATTTGATACGCATATCTTCCAATTGACCAATACTTTTCCTATCCTCAGGTGTATAACGCACCCAAACTTTAACTTCGTTTTTACCTTTTTGAATTCGTTGGACTTCTTCTCCAAAATAACCTTGGCGAATTTGTCTTGAAATTTCAGCATGTGTCAAACCCAAAGCATATGCTTTGTCTTTCAACTTGATTTGTACTTCTCGTTGACCTACAACATCACTATCTGCAATATCTCTCAATGTTTTGAAAGCTTTTAAACTATCAATCAATTCTGCTTTGAAAGCTTTGATTTCATTCAAATTATCACTTCGTAAACTTATCGAAACAGGTTTACCAAAAAATGTACTTCCACCGACGACAAACTTTTCTGCTTCGGGAACATTCCCTACTACTTTTTTAATAGCAGAAGTAATATCAAAATCTGTTATGTCGCCTCGAGTTTTTGCATCAACTAATTCTACAAAAACACTTCCTGTATTACTACCAGACTCACTTCCTCCGCCTCGTCCACCAATAGATAATCCACTTGTTCCTACATCTAAACGTAGACTTTTTATAATTTTTTCAATACCTTTTTCTTCTTTGAAAATAGTGTTAATCTGCTCAACTTTTGTTGAAATATCAATTAATTGACGTTCTGTAACCGTTTCCCGAGTTCCTGATGGCATAACCACTGAAATTTGTACATAATCTAATGGAATCGTTGGGAAAAATGTAAAACGAATCTTAGAACCTGCCATAGCTGAACCGACAATTAACATGAATAAAATCGGAATCAAAGCAGCGATGTATTTATTACGAATCGCAATTTGTAAAAGAGGAGCATAAACTCTATCTCTCAAGTAGTTGATAGAACCTTCTGTTTTTTGACGGAAACTTTGACCAAAACGCTGAAAACCATTTTTAGGTTTTTCTGAACCACTTCCCAAAACCTTTTTTGATGCTAAATGGGCAGGCAAAACCAAAACTGCTTCTAATAATGAAAAAGCTAAAGTTAAAATTACAACCGTTGCAATAGTTTGCATTATTGTTCCTAATCTACCTTCAACAGTGAAGAAAACCAAGAAAACCATGATAGTTGTTAAGACAGAAACAAAAACAGAAGGCAAAATTTCAGCTGCACCATCTATGGTTGCTCGAGCTGGAGATTTTCCTTTTTCATAGTGTGCATAGACATTTTCGGCAATTACGATTCCATCATCGACCAAAATTCCAATAACTAAAATCATCCCGAAAAGAGAGATTAAATTAATCGTTCCGCCAATCATATTGAAAATAAAGAACATTCCTAAAAAGGAAAATGGAATACCAAAAGCAACCCAAAATGACAACCTCAAGCTCAAAAACAAGCCTAAAACAATCATTACTAATAATAATCCTAATCCACCATTTTCTAATAATAATGCTCGACGTTCTAATAAATTTTTAGAATTATCAATAGAAAATACCAATTGAACTTCCTTGTTTAATTGATTATATTCATCTACATAATCGTATAAGAAATCAGTGATTTTTAATAAATCTTCTTCATTTAATTTCGAAACTTGAATTGCAACTGCGTTCTGACCATTATAAATTGTTTTATCTGGAAGATCAGCTAATTGTTCTTTGATAGTTGCAATATCGCCTAAACGAAGTTTGCTTCCATCAAGATTAGAAGTTAAAATAATTTCAGCATAAGCGGCTGGTTCATATTTTTTAGCATCTGCACGAATCAATATTTCTTCGTCTTTAGATTTGATAGAACCCGCAGCGACATTAGAGTTATTTCTACGAATTGCATTAGAAATATCATCAAAAGTTAAATTATGCTTTCGCAAAATTGCTTCCTCTACTTCTACAGACAATTCAATATCAGGCATATTCAAAACATTGACTTGTGAAATCAATTCTGCTTTCAATAATTCATTTTCGATTTTCTGTGCATATTCCTTTAATCTTGGACGATTTACATCTCCTTTTAGTAATAAAACACCGACCAAATCGGTCTGTTTTACCTTAAACACAATTGGTTTTTCTGCTCCATCTGGAAAAGCAGAAATTCTATCTACCGCATTTTTTACTTCCGTAACCATTTCATCAATATCATAACTTGATAAAATTTCGACATTTACAGAACCAAAATTTTCTCGTGAAGAAGATGTGATTTCTTTAACGCCTTCAACACCTTCCAAGGATTCTTCAATTTTTAAAACAACCCCTTCTTCAATTTCCTCTGGAGCTGCACCAGGATAGGTAACCTGAACAGATACATTAGTCGATGGTGAAACTGGGAAACTGGTATTTTTTACATTCAATAAAGCTAATCCTCCAATGATAATTGTTAAAATTATCAAAGCATTAGCCCATATTTTATATTTAACGAACCTTTCTATTATCGTTTGCATTTTTTTTATTTTGATTAAAATCACCCCTAACCCCTCTCTTTTAAAAGAGGGGAACTTCACTCAACTTCGTAATTCATATAAAGCGGAAATTGATGTTTTTCTATTTTAAAAGAATCAGATTTCAACTTCGTAAATTTTTATAAAATTGAGATTTAAAGCCCCTCTTTTTTAAGAGAGGGGTTGCGGTGAGTTTAACTATTTCCCTGGAATAATTTTCATACCATCAACTGCACCTAAAAAAGTTTCAGTTGCAATTATTTCTCCTGCGTCAATTCCTGAAAATAAAATCGTTTCGTTATTCACTTTATGAATTTGAACCGTTTTCATTTTTAATGTACTGTCTTGTACTATGAAAATTTTATTCTCATCAAAAATTGCTTTTCTATTGACTTCCATTGCTTTTGGAATCGCAGCTCCAGTTACTTCTCCATACAAATACATTCCTTCATAAATTTTCATTCCAGCAGTGTTTATAGAAACATAGACATTGATAGATTGAGTTTTAGAATCAATTTCTGAACTAATTCTACTTACTCGACCGGTTGTAGTTTGGCGTTTATCTTCTGAATAAATTTTTACTTTAGTACCTGTTTTTACCCACTGAATATCTTCCTTTCTTATAGGTAATTCTAATTCTAAATCATTAGTTTTTCTAATATTCAATACTCGAGTGCCAGGATTAGCAACACTTCCAGCATCTGTATAAACCTGTTGAATTATACCAGTATATGGTGCATATACTCGATATTTATTCAATCGTTCTTCTTGACTTTTAATCGTGTAAAATTGACCAGCCAAATTACGACTTGCTAAAAATGTTTTTTCTCTTTGCGTTGCAGCATCTGGCAAAGTAGGTAAGTTTTGAGAAATATCTATTTGATTAAAATAGTTGTTCCAAGTATCGAAACGGTCTGGGAAATCCAATTTCATATCTGGTAAAATCAAAGCGATTGCATTTTGGAAATTACTGCGCTGAGATTTTAAATTCAATATCGTTTCCGTTTCTTCTATTTTGAATAATAAAGCACCTTTATTGAATCGAATTGCCTTTTTTAAAGTTATTTCTCCTTTTTGAATTTTACCCGAAACTTCTGATAAAATATCGATTGATTGTGTACTTATAACTTTCCCTAAACCTTGAATAGTAGTATTATGATTTTGGTAGCTAACTTCTTGTACATTAACATATTGTGCCATTGTAGTTAATGGCGGACGTTTCTTGTCTGGAGATTTTGTAGATAGCTTTTTTGCTAAAAAA
This sequence comes from uncultured Saprospiraceae bacterium, assembly GCA_964513525.1. Classification (GTDB taxonomy): domain Bacteria; phylum Bacteroidota; class Bacteroidia; order Chitinophagales; family Saprospiraceae; genus CAWVWD01. The sequence continues at coordinate 3,990 of CAZEOC010000353.1, forward strand.
ACCGATAATACAACTAACACTAAAGCAATAGCAATCCTAATAAAAGTTGATTTTGCATTAGAAACTTTTTCTTGGCCTATTGCCAAAATCGGAGAATTATCAATCTCTTTATTACTTTCAAAATATTTGACTTGATAAAATGCCTTATTTTCAGGCGACTCAATATCTAAAAATTCGAAAGTATCACTTATTTTGACTTCTGAAAAAGTCATTTCTTCTAACTGTTCAAAATTGATTTCATCTGTTGAACGCAAAACAGTAAAAGCGCTATTACTTTTCGTATTGCCAACCCATTTCAGTAAGTTACCTTCAGGTGTTTCCGTGACGTAAAAATTTACAATCGGTTTCATTTTATTATTGTATTATAGTTTTGTCGTGTTTTCAGTCTTATTGTTTTAAACGTGATAAACACTTTCAAATTCATTTTTTAATTATAATTAAGTTGCATATGCAACTATTTTTTAGTTTGCATAATTTCGAAAACTTGATTTAATACTTTTATACAAATTTTCATTTCGCTAATATCAATTTTGTTATTTAATTGTTCTAATAATTCTTCTTTAATCTTAATAAAATTTGTTTTCACACTTTTACCTTTATTTGTCAAATAAAGTAATTTATTTCGTCTGTCTTTTTTATCTTCGATTCTTACTAATAAATCATTACGTTCCATACTGTCTATCAAGCGTTTGACGCTTG
>CAZEOC010000354.1:0-535 GCA_964513525.1 uncultured Saprospiraceae bacterium
CATAAACCATGTAATCTGCTAAAACCAAATCATCTGTTTCTGCTAAATTAGAATATTGAAAGTCAGTATCTGCTTGAATTCTTTCTCGTAACATCTTCACACCTCCTTCATCACCGTGCAAATAAACTTTGACGGGCTCGGTAAATAAATTTGGAATCGTAGCGGAATATTGTTTGTCTTTTTCTAATAAATTTTCATTATTTATTGTCAAAGTTGTCATTCCTGGTTCAACATTAAAGACAGAAGCTGTTGTAATTATGGTATCAAGATTATTTACATCTCGAATTTCTATTTTTACATTTTTGGAAGCTGCTCCAGAAGGCATTCCATGAATTGCGCCAATACTTAAAGTCCAACCAATTTTATTTTTAAAATTTCGCTGTACATTATAATAATTTGGTTTCTTAACAGAAGCGCCACCTAAAAAAGCTGCATTTAAATCAGTTGAATTTCTTGAACTGGTATAGATTTGAGGCACTTGTGGATATTTTCCAGAAACAGAAAACCGAATTCTTTGCCATAAATCGTTGTAAGA
>CAZEOC010000354.1:545-4661 GCA_964513525.1 uncultured Saprospiraceae bacterium
AAGAAACATTTCCATTAGAATTCTCTAAGACATTTAATAACATAGAAGTAAAAATCCCCGAACCTTTTAGCTCATAAGCTAATTCTCTATCTTTACAAGCGGCCATTTGTATATGTTTACCTTGAGGTAAAACACTATCCAGTTCATTTGCATTAGCAATATCTTCTGCCAATATTTCATTCGCAAAACAGAATTTGTCCCAGCTTCTTTGTGGAGCTAAACTGGATAATCTTGGCGAAGCCATTTCATCTGGTTGAGGTAATCTACGTTTTACTAATTCACTTCTTGTATTATCTCCAGAATGACAAGAGTCCGCAATAATAACTATATGAGGATTTGTTTGTGCTACTTTATGAATCAAATAGCGCAATTCTTTATCTGCTAAATCTGGTGTTCCTTCAGGATTTCTACTATCATAGCAAACCATCGTTTCTAAAGCTCCATCAGCATCTGCTTTGTGCCAAACGTCATCTGCTTTTTCTTGAGCTCCGTGACCAGAAAAGTAAAATACAACAACATCATCTGCTGTTGCTTGACGCAAATGCGTTTCAAATGCATCTATAATATTTTGTTTGGTTGCCTCAGCGTCTAACAACTTTTTAGGAATATATTTAAACTGTCCTTCTTGTGTTGTTTTCTTTAAATATGCATCAATACGATTTGCATCATTGACACAACCGCCTAATTTTCCGACATAGTGATAATCATTTATTCCAACGATTAAAGCATATAATTTTTTATTTGAGTTCATTGTGTTAGGTTTTTTATTACGCTCTTTTTTGATATCAATTACTGGTTTTGGCTTAGTTGTTTCTGGTTGTTTATCTATAATTTTAGTTTCTTTTTTGGATTTAGAAAACAAGCTTAAAAATGCTTGTATTAATTTTTTTATAAAGTCCATTTTGTTTAATTATTTTGGTTCAATTCATAGATTGAGTTTAGAACACTTTATGATAAATTAGTTTATTTCTTGAATGATTCTCAAATCTTGAAATCTTTGAATACAGTATTGCACTTCCTCTTTTGAAATATTTCTTCGTTTTAATAATTGCTCAAAAAGCACTTCTGTTTCCAATGTTTTTTTTGACCCTTCTTCTGTTACTAATGAGAATAAAACCAATTTAGGAATGCCAGGAATGGTTGATCCTTTTGCTTTCAATTCTTCTTCGATTAGTTGTAATTGATTTCCAAGAAATCCATTTAAAACATCTCCAAATTTTCCAGTTTTTTCAATTAATTCTGGAGTGAAAATGATTTCTTCGCTTTCCTTGCTTTTGACCTTTTTTGCATTTCTAAAAACAGAATCTAAATATACTTGCAAACTTGATAATTCAATACCAGATTTAGGATCCCTTAGTGTATGAATAATGGAATCAATCACTTCTTCTTCTGGTGTCATTTTAATCTTGAAAGCTTCCATTGTACCAGCAATTACTTCTTGTACTTGTAAGGTGTTCATTTTTTCAATTCGTTGACGATTGTCAAAAAGAGCTGGAATAACTAATTCATAATCAGATAAATAAGCAATATATTCTTCACGCATCGAGATTACAATCTTACACTGTAATCCTTGATCTAATAAAGTTTTCATTTCTTCAAAGAAGTGTATTTGTTCTTCTTTAGAACCTAAAATAAAGAGTTCTTCAAATTGATCAAAAATTAAATATATTGGTTTGAAGTAATCTAAATATATTGATTTTATTTTATCAGCAATAGAATTGTTTTTTGTTTTTGTAATGGCAATTTTATCTATTGCTTGATGTAAGCTATCAATGATGTTTTCATTTCTTCTAATATACATCGGATGCCAATCTGTACTTTCAAACATATTTGACAAACCACATCGAATTAAACTCGTTTTTCCAGTACCAGAAGCACCGTACAATAAAATTAAATTGGTTTCAAAAACTCTATCATAAAACTCTTCTATTTCAATATCTCGTCCGAAGAAAATATCTGAATCTTCTTCTGTATAAGCATCTAAAAATTTAAAAGGACTTTTCATTTTTACTAATTGAAAATGGAGAATGGACAATTGATAATCAAGTAGAAAATAATCAATTGTTAATTATCCATTATTTAAGGTCTTCTTGAAAATGGTCAAATTGTTTTCTCAACATTTCATAAGGCTTTTTTACCTCTTTTTTGGCTGCACCTCGGCTTCTCAATCTACTTCTTCGTTGTACTTTTGCCTCACTTCGTTCTTCTAATTCAGTATGAATTACATCACCATCATTCACTTGTTTTTTCAAGACATTATGACGAATACTGTAGTAATGAAAATCACCACTTTCATTATATGCATACATAAATAAATCTGTAGAAGTCGCTCGTACATCTCCATAAGCATTTTTATCTACGATAAAAGGAGATAAATTGAGATAATCACTTACATCGACTAAATCTTTTACTAATATAACAGAACGACTATCAACAAACTTATCATAAGGTTTAGGCTCTTTAAACAAGGATAAGAAATCATTGTCTTGTGCTTTCAAATTACCCATGATATGTCTAAACTCTGGTTCTTGGTGAGGCGGTTTGCTAATCAAAATATCTCGAACAGTTAGCATCTGATAATTAATTAAAAATGCCATTTTTCCAACTATAATTGACATACTGTATTCCGCATCAGCACAAAGTTGTGGTAATTCTCCTTCTAAAGATTCTTTGCTACTTTCTAATAATCGACTTCTTAGTGATTCTAAATATAGATAACTATCAAAAAACTCCTTTTTCTCTTTTAATAATTTAAGAATTGAATCAAATTCAGAAACGAAAAACCCAATTTCGTTTTCATTTAAATCTTGTAGAATCTGTCTAAGTTGAGCGATATAATCAAATTGCTTGAAATTATTTTCCTGTAATGAAAGTGCATCCAAATAATGTGTTCCGATAGGGAAATCAGCGTCCATTCTTCGTTTTTCTCTCCAAATTTGAGCTAAAATAATATAGAAAATTACTTGTGAAGTAATGAGGTAAGTATTTACAATTTGCTCTAATCGTGCGAAAGTAAAGTTGTTCATTCCTTCATCACGAGAAACCAATCTACGAAGTTGAGAACCAATTGACCAAGGATAATTTCCAATGATTAAAGCCAATAAGTTTCTATCATCCAAATCATTACCTTCAGAATCAACCAAACGTTTTTCGAAATCAGGATTGACAGCAATCATATCTTCTAAAATGTTATAGATATAATCATTGACTAAAAATTCTTGCTCAGACTCTGGACGTTTTACTTTTTGAACAAATTTAGTTGGAAGTGTCCAATCTAAAATATTTTTTTCGCCTTCTTTTGGTTTATTTAAGTATAAACCCCAAGGCATTTTGTCTTTGGTTACTGGTGTATCTTCAAAACCAAATCCTCTATGATTTTCAACTATTTCAGGAGTTTCAATATCGCCATATTTTGATTGTAACCAAGCAACTGCAAAGTTGAATGCAGATTTTATAGTACTTTTATTGGCTAAAGCACGATAAAATTGCTCACCAAATTCCATGGCTTTATTATCATTGATAGGAACCGAAGTTGCAATGACAGCGGGAATGCCTAATTCCATCAATTTGTCAACTTGACCTTTGGTAGAACAACCATTTAAGAAAACTAATTTTAGATTTTTTTGCTGAGAAAATAGATTCGCTAAACCATCTGCATTTCCATCATTTCCTTCAAATTCAAGATTCTCTCCACTTGCATGACCTGCATAATGAAATATTGAAATGCCATCTTTAAAACGATTGAAATTGTGGAAAATAGTGTCTAAATCAGCACTTTCTTCTCTCACAATTTTAACCAAATTTTTATCTTCTAAAGCTTCTAATGCCCGATTTATACTTTTACTCTCCCTTTTTAACATTGTCAAATAGTTATCTTGACTATTTGAAAAAGCAAGAAATATGATGGGGTTTTCCATACAGTTTGTTATTTTAGGCTAAATATAAAGTTTCTTAAAAACTTATGCGAATTTTTTTTGATTAAACATGGATTAGAGAATTCTGCATTGTAGACAAAAAAAATTGCGAAGCAATTATAAATTAACTGAATATCAATCAATTTTTAATTACTTCGCAACTTTTCTAATGAATTACATACTTCAATTTTGCCTATAAAAT